>NZ_KV832533.1:29995-30414 GCF_001837455.1 Streptococcus sp. HMSC068F04 | reverse complement strand
CCAAGTGACTTAGTGAAGCCAGCTTTAAGGGTTGCAGTGATCACACCGTTGTTAACTGTGATATCAAATTTGTCTGTGACTTCTGCACCTGTTACTGAATCGTAGGCTTTGATCTTAGTAGCATCAAGATTCAATTTAGTTTCATCGTAGTCATCTGAGATTCCTACTGATTGGATGTTGTCCTTGTTAGCTGCATCGAATTTAGTTGTATCCAACCATACTTGGTAAACCAATTTTTGACCACGTTTAACAGTCTTAGTATTCAAGTTTTCTGCTTCGTTGTTTGAGGCATCGTCCGCATATGGGTTCGCATTGGTATCTGCGTACTTGTCTGCCAACTCTTTATCATCATCAACGAGCTTGTCACCTGTGATATCGTATTTCTCTTCAGAAACAACGTATTTCTCTGGTTGGAACTT
>NZ_KV832533.1:28072-29895 GCF_001837455.1 Streptococcus sp. HMSC068F04 | reverse complement strand
TTACACGGTTGTTAAATTCTTTATCCGCAGGTTCTGTCACGTTTGTGATCAATGCTTTAGCTGTACCATCATGAGAAACAGTAACGGTTACAACAGCAGCCATTTCATCGTAAGTGACAGTCGCGTCTGTACCCTTAACCTCTGTTACAGTGTACTTGTAAGTACCTTCTTGACCCTTCTTGTATTTAAGGGCTGTAACTTTTTCACCAGCTTTATTTGTGTACTCTACTGGAGAGAATTTAATCTTACCAGCTGCATCGTTGGTTGCAGTTGCAATCACAACATTGTCGCTATCTTTCAACTCGAATGTGAATTCGCCAGCTTTAAGGTCACGACCTTCCAATTTCTTAGTGAAGTTAAATTCTACTGAGATTGGAACACTGTTAACACGTTTTTCAGTTGGTTTTTCTGGTTTTTCAACTTTCTTAGTTGTTGGGTTGTAGTAGTTAACAACTTGAGCTGCTTTGTTTTCGATATCTGCACCAGCTACGACATCGTCTTTCACTGTTGCTGGAATATCAAATTTATAGTAGCGTCCAAATTCGAACTTAGTTGTATCAATGATTTGAGTATTTTCAGCGTCGCCAAGTGACTTAGTGAAGCCAGCTTTAAGGTTAGCTGTAAGAACACCGTTGTTATCAGTGATTTCGAACTTGTTAGTAACATCTGCACCAGTTACTGAATCATAAACCTTGATTTCTGAAGCATTAACAATCAATTTATCCTTATCGTAGTTATCTGTGATTCCTACTGTTTGGATATTGTCTTTGTTAGCTGCATCAAATTTAGTTGTATCCAACCAAACTTGGTAGTAAAGTTTAGATCCACGTTCAACTGATTTAGTATTTAAGTTTTCTTCTTCGTTGTTGTTTGTATTATCGACATATGGGTTTGTATTTGTTTCACCATATTTATCTGTCAATTCAGAATCATCATCAACGAGCTTAGTACCAGTGATATCGAATTTCGCTTTAGAAACAACGTATTTCTCTGGTTGGAACTTAGGTTCTTCTGGTGGTGTTACACGGTTGTTAAATTCTTTATCCGCAGCGTCTGTTACGTTGGCAACGATTGCTTTAGCTGTACCGTCATGTGAAACCACAACTTTAACAGTAGCAACCATTGTGTCGTATTTGACAGTTGCATCTGTACCAGGAGTTTCTTCTACTGTGTAGTTGTAAGTCTTACCAAGATCATCGCGACCGAACCCGAGAGTCTTGAAGACAATCTTACCAGCAGCATCATTCTTCACGCGTTCAACTTCAACGCCGTCTTTCTTCAATACGAATTCGAATTCGTTAGCTTGAAGTTCACGACCTTCCAAACGTTTAGTGAAGTTCATTTCAACTGGAACTGGAACGCTGTTAACACGTTTTTGTGTTGGTTTTTCAGGTTTTTCAACTGTCTTGCTCACTGGGTTGTAAACGTGAACTGTTTGGTTGGCTGTATTTTCAATATCAGCACCAGCTTTAACAGATTCTTTAACAGTTGCTGGAATATCAAATTTATAGTAACGTCCAAAAGCGAACTTAGTAGTATCGATAACAGGGTTGTTTACTTTATCTTTGATAAATGCTTCTTTAGAAGTTGCAGTGATTGTGCCGTTTTCAACTTTGATGTCGAATTTAGCAGTCACATCTGCACCAGTTACTGAATCGTAGGCTTTGATGTCAGTTGCGTTAACGTTCAATTTATCTGCGTCGTATGTATCAGATACACCAACGTATTGGATGTTGTTAGCTTCTGTGAATTTAGTAGTATCAAGCCATACTTGGTATACCAATTTAGAACCGCGTTTAACAGTCTTAGTATTCAAGTTTTCT
>NZ_KV832533.1:17290-27972 GCF_001837455.1 Streptococcus sp. HMSC068F04 | reverse complement strand
GTTTAACAGTCTTAGTATTCAAGTTTTCTGGTTCGTTGTTTGCAACACCATCAACATATGGATTCGCATTTGTTGCTGTGTACTCGTTACCAGGTACATCATCATCATCATCCATCAACTTGTTACCAGTGATGTCGAATTTCTCTTTAGAAACGACAAATTTTTCTGGTTGGAATTCAGGAGTTTCTGGAGGAGTGACTTTGTTGTTGAATTCTTTATCTGCAGTACCGTCAGTTGCGTTACCGTTAGCGTCTACACCACCAGTTGATGTAACGTTTGTAACAGTAGTCAATGTGTGACCGTTCTTAGCAACTTCAACTGTCACTGTAGCTTTCATCTTATCGTAAGTCATTCCGAATTCTTTGTTTTCAGGAATCACTTCTTCTACAGTGTAAGTGTGTGTACCAACTTTAGTATTGTCGAATGACAATTCTGAGAAGGTTACGTTACCAGCAGCATCATTTTTAACTGTTTCAACGACGTTACCAGCAGCATCTTTCAATACGAAGCTAAATTCACCAGCTTTAAGTTCACGACCTGCCAATTTCTTAGTGAAGTCAAACTTAGTTACAACTGGAGAAACTACATAGTTGTTGAACTCTGTGTCTTCAGGCATTGTAACAGCAGTACTCAAGAGACCTGTAGTAGCATCTTTAGTAACTTTAACTTTCACTTCTGCGTTCATAGTATCGTAATCGATGTTTGTATCGTTACCAGCTTTTTCACGCACAGTGTAAGTGTGTTCACCTTCAGCACTGTATTCAATAGCATCAAATGTGATTGAACCATCTGCTGCATTTTTCTTAGTTTGAATAACGTTGCCGTTTTCAAGCAATTCAAACTCGAAGGCACCTGCTGTGAGCGCTTTACCTTCAAGACGTTTAGTGAACTTGAATTGAGCTTGAGTAGGAGCTGATGTGAAGGTATTGTTGAATTCTGTATCAGTTGGAAGAGTTGCAACAGCAGTAAGCGCATGACCTGACTTAGTAACCGTAACTGTTACGTTAGCTTTCATTGGGTCATAAGTCATACCTGCTTCAGTTCCTCGAACTTCTTCTACAGTGTACTTATGGTTACCAACTTGAGCATTTGTAAATGTCAAGGCATCAAATTTAACTTTACCGTTGGCATCATTTTGTTTTGTTTGAAGGACTTTACCATCTTTGTCTTTCAATACGAAGCTAAATTCGCCAGCTTTCAAGTTACGACCTGCAAGAGCTTTGCTGAAGTCAAATTGAGCAGTTACAGGAGCTACAACGTGGTTGTTGAAGATCTTGTCATCAGTACCAGTTGCTTCACCACCTGTTGAAGTCATTTCAGTCTTAGCAGCCAAAAGACCTGTAGTAGCATCTTTAGTAACCGTTACTTTAACTGCGATAGTCATTTCATCGTAGTCTACATCGGCATTGTTGCCTTTCACTTCTTTAACAGTGTAGTTGTAGACACCTTCATGGTCAAATGACAATTCGCTAAAGTTAATCTTACCGTTAGCTTTGTTGGTTACAGTTTCATTAACATTGTTATCACCAGTCAACGTGAAGCTAAAGTCACCTGCGTTCAAAGTACCATTTGAAAGTGATTTATCAAAGTCAAGGTTAACTTTAACCGCACCTGGTGTGAATGTGTTATTGAATTCTGTATCTGCTGGAAGAATGTTAGTTGCTTTAAGAACGTGGCCTTCCTTAGTAACAGTGATTGTTACTTCAGCTTTCATTGTATCGTAAGTCATACCAGCTTCTTTATTATCTGGGATAACTTCTTCTACAGTATACTTGTGAGTACCAACTTGAGTATTATCAAATGTCAAGTCATCAAAGGCAATAACACCACTAGCGCTGTTTTTCTTGGTCTGAAGAACATTACCAGTTGAATCTTTAAGAGCAAATGTAAATTCGCCTTCTTTAAGAGTACGACCTGCAAGAGCCTTACTAAAGTCGAACTTAGTTTTAACTGGAGCTACAACGTAGTTGTTGAAAATTTTATCATCTGCACTTGATTTGAATCCACCTTCAGCACTGTATTTAACTGAAGCTTGCAAATCACCAGCAGCATTTTTCTCAGTTACAGTAACTGTCATTGTAACAGTCATTGCATCATAATCGACGTTTGTATCTGAGCCTTTAACCTCAGTAATTGTGTAAGTGTATACTCCAGCTTTGTTAAATGTTAATTTACTAAATGTAGCTTTACCATTTTGGTTAGTTACTGTTTCTTCATATGAAGGAACTGATTTGTTAGCTTGCTCTTCTTTAATCTTAAAGCTAAATTCACCATTAACAAGTGTGCGTCCTTCAAGTTGTTTTTCAACTTCTGGAGTCACTGTTACAGGTTCTGACTTCACATAGTAGTAGACTGTTGGCTTGTATGGCGTCAAAGAGTTGAGCAAGTCAACGTTAGTACCAATACCTCCTACTCCACGCTCTAATTGTGCGTTTGGAGAAAGGTGACCGATATTATCTCCCAAGAATGGTACAAATACTGTCTTATACGGAGTGTAAGAAGCATCTCTTTGGAAATCAAATGGAACGTCCTTACCATTTGGATAGTTCGTTTTTGCCCCTGTTCTTGGATCAGTTACAGTGTGTGCAATCGTTTTAAGTGGTGTTTTCTTAACAACCAACTCTTCTTTGTTATAATCACCTGGTTTAATAGGCTTGGTTTCTGCTAGCAACATATAGCCATCAGTGTTCAATGTACCATCAGAACGTTTGTTTTGTTGTCTTGGATCTAATAAGTAAACACGAATGACAACAGATCCATCTTCTCCAACAATTTCTTTGATACGTTTTATTCCAGCACGATCAGCATCCATAAACTTGGTACCAACTGTATAAGGACGGCTAACATAACCAGTTGTTGAATCTGGAGTAGCTGTTTGATAAAGTTTGTAACCATCAAATTGACGTTCACCAGATGCTGTAAAGTGTTGTCCTTCCATCGCTTTCAGCGTGTAGTTGGCTAATGTTACTTCATTACCATTTGGTACATAATCTTGAACAGTTTTATCTGTTTTATTCGCATTAAATGAAGCATTATTTCTATCGACTACTCTATAGTAAGTTGATTTTTGAACAAATAATGGAATTTTAGCATTCGTATCTGTAATAGTACGACCATTATATGCTGGTTCTACAACGTTGATGATATCCGTTGAATTACGCGCAGCATAAACTGCATCATATAAAGCTTGTTCTGTAGGAGTTAGATTGTGTCCTGGAGCAACTAAAGCCTTGATACTTGGACCAACTTCATATCCAAGTTGGATAAACGGTGAATCTGTCTTCCCTGGTCCAGCACCTAAACCTTTATCGTAATCTACTTGCCAAGTTAACTCCCCATTAGAGGCTGCTTTGGTAGTCGTAAATTTTTGAATACCACTAGAAGCTGATACGGTTCTTGTTTCTACTACATTACCAGTGTTCTTGTCAACCAATTCAACAGTAGTATCTGTTGAAGCATCAAATCTCTTGTAAGCACGTGTATAGTAATTTGTATGGTAACGTTTGTTGAAATTAGTAAGATCTACGATACTATAAGTATAGTAGTCACCTTCTTTAGCTTGGTAGCCCGATGGCACTGTTTGAGATCGAACAGTTGCACCATTAGGATCTGTCATATCTGGAGTAGCTTTTTCACCATCTTTAAGGTGAGTTTCTACAGAGACCGCCTCATAGTTGTGATCTGTCAAAGCACGTGTATTACGACGACGGCTACGACTTGTTGCCAAAGCACCAGCATTTGTGATATCACTAGCAGCACGGTCAAGTGTTGCACTACGGTCTGCAGCAGATCTTACAGAATAAGTATTTGCTGTAACACGTGGGCTAACACTTGTAGCTTCTGCTGCGGTTTCGGCTGCTTCAGTATTTTCAGTTGCTGGAGCAGTTGTTGATGCTGTAGCTGAAGTGTTTGAAGCTGTTCTTGTTGAAGCTGGTGTTTCAACATTGTTGCTGGCTGTAGCTGTTGATGCTACTGTAGCTGGCTTAGCTGCTTCTGAAGTAGCTTTTTCTGTTGGCTTTGCAGCCTCTGAAGCTGGTTTAGAAGCTTCTGGTTTCGCAGTTTCTGTAGCTTGTTTGTCAGTTGCCTCTGCGGCAACCTTATCTGTTGTTGAAGCTTCTGGCGTCAAGTTAAATGTTGACGCAGTTGCCTCAGTTGAAGATACAGCTGCAGTAGGATCTGCTTGAGCTGTTGATGCTGTATTCGTCTCAACCAGTTCTGAAGAACTTTCGCCCTCAACTGATGAACCAGGGTTTGATGAAGAAGCATCAGATGCTACGACTTCATCAGCCTGTGCAGTGTGAGCAGCAAAGAGTGCCGTCCCCAACAAGACTGAAGCGACACCAAATGAATATTTACGCAATGAAAAGCGCTGGCGCCTGTTGAAAATGTCTTTCATGTTTAAGTCTCCCTCTAAAAAAATAGTTAGTTATAGATACATGATTATAAGTTAATTCCCCTCATATCCATGATTCTTTTTCATTCTAACATTCTGACAATTTAGAGTCAAGTGATTAAATAATGTTTTTTAAAAAAAGTTTAGTTATCTGACAATTGTAAGAGTAACGTTATTTACAAAAAACATAAAAACGTTAGAAACCTTTTATTTATAACATGTTAAGCGTTTTCTAAAATAAGGCGACAACTACTGTTTTCTAATATTTCATTATATAAATTACGCTTTTCTAAAATAAATTAACTCGGATTTCATTTGTTATTTTCTAATAAAAGCGTCAAAGATTCCAAACCCATCTCATGTTCCATAAATACTTGAATCACCATATATAAACAGAAGTAAGTTCTAAAAATAGTAATTTAAACCTATAATCCGAAAGAAATAATATTATAAAAATAAATTAACATCTTATAATATACACTATATTATTCTCACTTTAATCCATAATAATGGCAATATACGCACACAACCTCTCATTTCTTTCCCTTTTACACTCATATAGATATTTTTATCTTTAATGAAAATGGCATATACATCTAGTCCTAACCTTAGAATAACTTTATCCGTCTAAAATAATACTAACATCTTCTTCGTTTAACAGTATTTCTTCATTAACACTAGTAAAATCTTAAAGAAAGTTTGCAACAATCCAACATCCATAATTGCTCTCACCTGTTTAGCATACTAGTATTCAACTTAAAAAAGAGTCTCATAAGTTAGGATTAATAGAGAATGAGTCCTAGTATTTTCTAACTTCAAAAAATCAAAAGATAACAAAACCTGTGAGAAAAATTATGCCTACTAGTATCTTATTCAAATACAAATGAAAGAATAACCAACGATATTACGAAATAATTTCAATACTCAAATAGTACTAGTAATACATTTCTATCTTATAAGAGATCTTTGAGTACCCAATTACAAAGCAACTATCAGAAAGTCTCCTCCCTTTCCAATACTGTTAACTAATCGGACTACTAGATGTTATCTTTAATGTCGCTCCCTATTGCTTCTATGAAACTTCTACCTCCCATCATCTTAATCATAAAATGAGTAATGATAGTCTATTGAAAGTTCATAAGAGAACTTAAACTTTGATTTTTTCTGATTTCTCAATCAAAAAATGATGGTGTAGCCCCTAGATAAGATGCTTCTATTGTGACTGCAAGATTATCAAATTCACCATAACTAAATAGACAATAGCTCAAAGTCTTTTATCAGCTTCTACCATTACCCACATCATTCATAATATATTTTATTTGAAAGTACTAATCTACTGTCATGAAGAAGTTAATATCAATTTGAATCTGCTCATCTCTTGTGAGAGAAACAATCAGATCACCCTCCTCACACATGTCCATGTAATAAGTTAGCTAATTATAAAAAAGTTCCACAGCCCATAAAGACTTTGGAACTTCTTAATTGACTTCATTATTGGTCACTTACGATATTTTTAAGTGCCGAACAAAAAGAAGCCTGACCTTATTCGGTCAAGCCTCTCTTCTTGAAAACTGAAATAATCTTACTAACTATCTTATTTTTACGCCTATTATTATCTTAGTCTTCTTTTTTTCGTTTTCCTGCCAAACCAAGTCCAGCTGCCGCAAGGAGTCCTCCGAATGCCATTGCTACTACAGACTTGTTCTCACCAGTCTTAGGAAGACCCTGTTCTCTAGATACTTCTGGAGATGTCGGTGGTGTAACTGGTGGTACTACTGGAGTTGGTGGTGTCGGTGGTGTAACCGGTGGCACCACTGGAGTTGGTGGTGTTGGCGGTGTAACTGGTGGCACCACTGGAGTTGGTGGTGTTGGTGGTGTAACCGGTGGCACCACTGGAGTTGGTGGTGTCGGTGGTGTAACTGGTGGCACCACCGGAGTTGGTGGTGTCGGTGGCGTTACAATGTTGTTGAACTCAGTATCTTCTGGCAATTTAGAAGTTACTGTCATAACGTTACCACCCTTAGCTACCAAAACAGTAACTTTAGCTACCATCTTATCGTAAGTTACTGTAGTATCATTACCTTTCACTTCTTCAACCGTGTAGAAGTGGATACCTTCTTCACCATGTTTGTACTCAAGTGCTGAGAACTTAATCTTACCGTCAGCATCATTGCTTACAGTTTCAATCACTTTACCTTTTCTATCCTTAAGTACAAAGCTAAACTCACCAGCCTTAAGGTCACGACCTTCTAGTTTTTTAGTGAATTCAAACGTAACACTAGCTGAAATGTTAACAACACGTTTTTCAGTTGGTTTTTCAGGTGTTTTCACGACCTTCTTAACTGTTGGGTCGTAGTAGTGAACTGTTTGTCCCGCTGTGTTTTCAATATCTGAACCAGAAGGTACGTCAAACTCACCTTTTTCATTCTTACTGTCTTTAACAATTGCCGGAATGTCAAACTTATAGTAACGACCAAAGGCAAACTTAGTTGTATCGATAATTTGGGTATTATCTTTATCACCAAGTGACTTAGTGAAGCCATCTTTAAGGTTGGCTGTAATCACACCGTTTTCAACCTTGATATCGAACATTGCTGTAACATCTTTACCAGTTTTACCATCGTATGCTTTGATATCTGATTGGTTAACATTAAGTTTCTTCTCATCGTAGTTATCAGTGATACCAACGGTTTGAATATAATCCTTGTTGTTTGCGTCAAATTTAGTTGTATCAAGCCATACTTGGTAAACCAATTTATCGCCACGTTTCACAGTCTTAGTATTCAAGTTTTCTTTCTCGTTGTTGTCTGTCTTGTCTACGTATGGGTTCGCATTAGTATCCGCATACTTGTCTGCCAACTCTTTATCATCATCAACGAGTTTATCACCAGTAATGTCAAATTTCTCTTGGTTTACAACATATTTCTCTGGTTGGAACTTAGGTTTTTCTGGTGGAACCACCTTGTTGTTGAACTCTTTGTCGTTAGCATCTGTAGCATTTCCACCTGCTGAAGCATGATTAACGACAGTCTTAAGAATTTTACCATCCTTAGTTACTTGTACTGTCACCGTTGCTTTCATAGCATCGTAAGAAATACCAGGTTTATTGTCATTGACTTCTTCTACAGTATAAGTAAATGTCTTACCAAGATCAGCTTTGCTGAACAAGAGTTGTTCAAACTTGATGTGGCCGTCTTTATCATTTGATACAGTTTGAAGGACTTTTCCATCTTGGTCTTTCAATAAGAAGCTGAACTCACCTGCAGTCAACTCACGTCCTTCAAGTTTCTTAGTATAGTTGAACTCAAGTGGAACTGGAACGTTATTTTCACGTGTTTGAGTTGGTTTTTTAGGAGTTGTAACTTGCTTATTGTAAGGGTTGTATTGATGAACAATTTCATTGGCCGTATTACTAAACTCAACACCGTCATTGTCTTTAATATTTTTAACAGTTGCTGGGATATCAAATTTATAGTAACGTCCAAAGGCAAACTTAGTCGTATCAATAACTGGAGTCGCATCAGTTGCACTAATAGGTTTAGTCAATTCCGCTTTAGAAGTTGCGTAGATGACACCGTTTTTGATTGAAATTTTGAATTTATCAGTAACATCTGTTTCACCATCATAAACCTTGATTGCTGACTCATCAATATCAAGTTTAGCTTCATCATAGTCATCTGTGATTCCTACTGATTGAATATTGCTTTCAGCTGTAAATTCACGAGTATCAAGCCATACTTGGTAGTAGAATTTCTGACCGCGAGTAAGTGTATGGTGATTCAAGTTTTCAGCTTCAACCTTACCGTTAGGCGCATCATCATCGAGAAGTTTTGTGCCCTTAAGATCAAATTTTTCTTTAGAAACAACATACTTCTCTGGTTTGAAGTTTGGTGTTACGTTATTGTCAAATACTGTATCATCCGCAGTAAAGGCATCTCCACCTTCAGTAGCATAAGAGATAACTGTTGACAACTGATCACCAGAAGAAGGCTGAATAACTTGAACAGTCACGTTAACCTTCATATCATCATAAGTAACACCTGGTTTGTCACCTTTCTCTTCTTCAACAATATAGTTAAATGTTTGACCAATATCAGCTTTTGAATAGTTGATTGTCTTGAAGGTAACTTTACCATCTGCATCATTCTTAGCCTTCTCAAGAATCTTATTAGTTTCTTTATCTTTCAAGACAAAGCTAAATTCATCTGCTTGCAATTTGCGACCATTAAGTGTCTTACCAAAGATTAGCTGAATAGCTGTTGGAATGTTGTTCACACGTTTTTGCGTTGGCTTATCTGGAGTCTCAACTGTATGCGTTCTTGGGTTATAATAATGAACCGTTTGTGTCGCAGTATTTTCGATTTCAGAACCATCGTAAGCATCTTGACTAACTGTAGCAGGTATAACTACTTTGTAGTAACGACCAAATTCAAACTTAGTTGTATCAATAACTTGAGTATTATTTGCATCACCTAGTGACTTCGTAAAGCCTGATTTCAAGTTTGCAGTGATAATACCGTTAGTAACAGCAACGTCAAACTTAGACGTCACATCTGCACCAGTCTCACCATCATAAACCTTAATAGTGTTTTTAGTCACAATCAATTTTGATTCATCATAATTGTCTGTGATACCAACAGTTTGGATATTTTCTTTATTGTTAGCACTAAATTGAGTTGTATCAAGCCAAACTTGATAGTAGAATTTCTGACCACGTTTAACAGGCTGAGTATTGAGGTTCTCAAAGACTTCTTCCAACTCACCCTTATCATTACGGACAGTAACTTTTTCATTATTATTAGATTTATCTGCGTAAGGATTAATCTTAGTATCGCCGTATTTATCAGCTAACTCAGAATCATCATCCAAAAGTTTCTTACCAGTTAAATCAAAGTCTTCATCTCTAACAACATATTTCTCTGGTTTAAACTCAGGTTCTTCTGGTGGTGTCACACGGTTATCGAACTCTTTGTCTGGTGCGTCTACAACATTCTTCACGATTGCTTTTGCCGTACCATCATGAGAAATTGAAACCCTTACTGTTGCAACCATGCCATCGTAAGACACTGTTGAATCTGTTCCTTTAACTTCTTCCACTGTATAATTGTAAGTCTTGCCAATATCATCCTTACCAAATTCAAGTTTCGTGAAGTTAATCTTAGCGATACCGGTAGTTGCATCAGGAGCATCATTTTTCGCACGTTCTACTTCAACGCCATCTTTCTTAAGAACAAATGTAAATTCGTTAGCTTTAAGTTGACGACCATCAAGTTTCTTAGTGAAATTCAACTCAAGTGGAACTGGAACGCTATTTACACGTTTTTCAGTTGGTTTTTCTGGTTTTTCAACTGTGTTGGTTCTTGGGTTGTAGTAGTGAACAATTTGACCAGCTGTATTTTCGATATCTTTTCCTGCTGGGGCATCCGTTTTCACGGTTGTCACAATATCAAATTTATAGTAACGACCAAATGCAAACTTAGTTGTATCAATGATTTGAGTGTTGTTGGCATCTCCTAGTGATTTCGTGAAGCCAGCTTTAAGGGTCGCTGTAATCACGCCACCAGTGTTTGCGATATCAAACTTAGAAGTAACATCTGCACCTGTCACACTATCGTAAACCTTGATTGAGTTCACATCCAATTTAGCTTCATCATAGTTATCTGTGATGCCGACTGTTTGAATATTTTCAGTGTTGGTTGCGCTAAATTGTGTTGTATCCAACCATACTTGGTAAACCAATTTAGAGCCTGGTTTCACTGTCTTCGTATTCAAGTTTTCTGGTTCATTGTTGGCTGTACCATCCGCATATGGATTAGCGTTTGTATCACCATACTTGTCTGTCAATTCAGAATCATCGTCAACCAACTTGTCGCCTGTGATATCGAATTTTTCTGTAGAAACAACGTATTTTTCTGGATTGAACTTAGGTTCTTCAGGTGGTTTCACCTTATTGTTAAACTCTTTATCTGGTGCGTCTACAACATTCTTCACGATTGCTTTCGCTGTACCATCATGAGAGATTGAAACCCTTACAGTCGCAACCATTGTATCGTATGTCACCGTTGCGTCTGAACCTGTAACTTCGTGTACAGTGTAGTTGTAAGTCTTACCTAGATCATCGTTACCAAACTCAAGTTTCTTGAAGTTGATTTTACCAGTTGCGTCGTTCTTCACACGTTCGACTTCAACGCCGTCTTTTTCAAGAACAAATTCAAATTCGTTAGCTTTAAGTTGACGACCAGCAAGAGCTTTCGTGAATTTCAACTCAAGTGGAACTGGAACGCTATTT
>NZ_KV832533.1:0-17190 GCF_001837455.1 Streptococcus sp. HMSC068F04 | reverse complement strand
TTTCGTGAAGCCAGCTTTAAGGGTCGCTGTGATCACGCCACCAGTATTTGCAATATCAAACTTAGAAGTAACATCTGCACCAGTCACACTATCGTAAACCTTGATTGAGTTCACATCCAATTTAGCTTCATCATAGTTATCTGTGATGCCGACTGTTTGAATATTTTCAGTGTTGGTTGCGCTAAATTGTGTTGTATCCAACCATACTTGGTAAACCAATTTAGAGCCTGGTTTCACTGTCTTCGTATTCAAGTTTTCTGGTTCATTGTTAGCTGTACCATCCGCATATGGATTAACGTTTGTATCACCATACTTGTCTGCCAATTCAGAATCATCGTCAAGCAACTTGTCGCCTGTGATATCGAATTTTTCTGTAGAAACAACGTATTTTTCTGGATTGAACTTAGGTTCTTCAGGTGGTTTCACCGTATTGTTAAACTCTTTATCCGATGCATCTTGGTCCAAGTGTGCAACGATAGCTTTAGCCGTACCATCTTTTTGGATAGTGACTGTAATCGTCGCAACCATGGTATCGTATGTCACCGTTGCATCTGAACCCGCAACTTCATTTACTGTATAAGTATAAGTTTTTCCAAGATCAGCATGGGTGAACTGAAGTGCTTTAAAGTTAATCTTGGCAACACCATTGGCATTTGGTGCATCATTTTGGGCATCAGCAACCTTAACGCCATCTTTTCGGAGTTCAAAAGTAAATTCATTAGCCTGAAGCTGACGACCATCAAGTCTCTTAGTGAAGTTAAGAGGAAGTGAGATTGGAAGATTTACGACACGTTTTTGTGTTGGTTTTTCTGGCTTAGTGATATCTCTTTTTGTCGGATCGTACTGGTGAACAATTTGATTTGCCGTATTTTCGATATCAACACCATTTGGAGTCGTCATCTTGACTGTAGCAGGAATATCAAATTTGTAGTAACGGCCAAACTCGAACTTAGTTGTGTCGATAACTTTATCTTTGATAAATTCGTCTTTAGAAGTTGCAGTGATTTCTCCGTTGTTTACTGTGATGACAAACTTAGAGGTCACATCTGCACCAGTTACTGAATCGTAAGCTTTGATATCTGCAACATTGATCTCCAGTTTGTCAGCTTCATATTTATCTGAAATACCAACAGCTTGAATATTGTCACTTGCTTTCAATTTTGTTGTATCCAACCATACTTGGTAGACAATCTTATCGCCCTTCTTAACTGTCTTGGTATTCAAGTTTTCAGGTTCATTGTTGGTTGTGCCATCCACATATGGGTTAGCATTTGTATCTACATACTCATCTGCCAACTCGTCATCATCATCCATCAACTTGTTACCAGTGATGTCGTATTCCTTTTTGTTAACAATGAATTTTTCTGGTTGGAAGTCAGGCGTTGTTGGAGGAGTGACGGTGTTGTTAAACTCTGTGTCTCCTCCTGGATAAGTTACCGTTGGTTTCAAAGTGTGGTCTGCATTCTTAGAAACAGTCACAGAAACCTCAGCAACCATACTATCATATGTGACACCAAATTCCTTGTTTGAAGGAACTTTTTCACTGACATAATACTTAATTGTTTGACCAACTTGAGCATTTTTCACTTTTGGAAGTTGATTAAAGGTTACCACACCATTCGCATCATTGGTACCAGTAGCAACGACTGTACCAGCTGAATCCTTCATTTCAAATGTAAATTCATTAGCTTTAAGGGAACGACCCACCAAGGCTTTTTTGAAATCTACTCTGATTGGAATTGCAGGAACGACAAAATTGTTGAAGACTCTGTCATTGGCATCTGTTGCTTCACCACCTGATGAAGTCATCACCGTACTTGCTGACAATAGACCCGTATTGGCATCTTTTGTTACAGTAACCTTAACATTGATTGTCATCGCATCATAATCAACATCTGAGTTTGTTCCAGCTACTTCTTTTACAGTGTAGTTATAGACACCAGCTTTATCAAATGACAACGTACTAAAGTTAATCTTACCATTAGCTTTATTTGTTACCGTTTCATTAACATTACCGTCACCAGTCAATTTAAAGCTGAAATCACCAGCATTAAGCGTACCATTTGAAAGAGACTTATCGAACTCAAGGTTTACTTTTACTGGGTTCGGTGTGAAGGTATTGTTAAATTCTTTATCTACACCCGTCGTTGGGTTACCATTAGCATCAATACCATTAACTGATGAGTAAGTTGTAGCAGTTGTCAAAGTATGACCTGTCTTAGTAACTGTAACAGCTACTTTCGCTTCCATTTGGTCATAAGACATACCAGCTTCGGCTGTTGTTGGCACAACCTCTTTTACAGTGTAGTTAAAGGTCTTGCTGTCATTTCGCTTTCCTGCAGAATTTGTTCCAAGATCACTAACCTTGTATTTAATGCCCGTGAATTTAATATTACCGTTCGCATCATTTTTTGCAGTCCCAACTACTGTACCTGCTTCATTCAAAAGATTAAAAGTAAACTCATTTGCTTTTAGATTACGACCAGATAATTTCTTTGTGAAATCAAATTCAACGTTTACCGGAGCTACGACAAAGTTGTTGAATTCAGTATCAGTACCGGTTTTTTCTTTTGGATTTGTTGCTGAAACATTAGTGCCTGTTTCTTTTCCTTTGTCATCTTGACCCTTTTCTGAAGTGTACGTAACAGTATATTCATACTCACCCAAGTAGTTGCCAGAAGCGTCTTTCTTTTCTGTAACTGTAACGGTTGCAGTAACGCTCATTTCATCATAGTCAACTTCAGTATCAGAACCAGCTACTTCTGTAATACGATATTTATAGATACCAACTTTGTCTAATTGGATAAGAGATACTTCTTTTTCAGCACCATCAGCTTGTGTTATTTTTTGAGTGAAGGGAATAGAACCATCTTCCTTGTTTGTTACTGTCGCATTAATAGCCGGTCCATCTTTTTCGAGTGGATTAGCAGGATCTGCCGCAACATTTGTTATATTAAAGGAGAAGGCTCCCTTTTTCAATTCAGGTTGTACTGTCGTATTAAGACTCTTTAGGACTTTCTTTAGCTTAAGTTCAATATCAATAGGTTCGTTTTTTACATAATAGTAAACCGTTTCATAGCTAGGTGACAATTTGTTTTCCAAACGGAAAATGTTACCTGAAGCAACTGGAACACCATTAATCGTATAGGACGTATCCGAGCTACCACGGTTTACATAAAACTCACCTGCAGAAGAATAACGTGGACTATATTGAGCAGCCTCAGTAGCACTTACAGGATTTTCTTTAACTTCAACATTATTTTGTGCTACATTCCCAGCCCAGGACATTCGATAGAAAGTGCCATCTGGACGTTTATAAATAAAGTCTGCGCCTGAACCTCTAGCAAACTCTAAGTCACCCTTATAGTTAGTGTTTTGTTTATCTGAGAAAATAGCAAAAGGTTGCCCCTTAACAAGCTTATCTCTATACTCAGGTTTAAGACCTGGATAGCTTGGCGTATTATTATCTCTATTCCAACCAGCATCATCAATGGTAGGGTTCTTACCAAGATCTTCTGGATGGTCAATTTTGTTATTGCTTCCCGGACGAATGACTGTCTCGTAAACTTTTACATATCCATCAGTATTTACGTCTTTAGCAATCTTGTTTAAGCTATCAGACTTAATGGCCCACATTTCGATACGGACGGTACCATCCTCTTTGACAACTTCCTTAATACGTTTAACAGCACCCTCTGCATTGGCGACGTCAAACCAACGTTGACCTACTTGATAAGGCTTTTTAAGCACATCTACAAGTGAGCGAGGATCCGCTGTTTGATAAAGACTGTAACCTTCAAAAGCACGAAGGGCTGAGGCATGGAAATCCTGTCCCTCCATAGCAGTTAGAGTAAAGCTACCAAGACTTTCTTCGTTTCCAGTTTCTCTATATGACTGTGTACCAACATCTGGTGTACCATCTTTATTTACAAGTTTATAATCACCCGCAGTAGATGAGTTTTTAATATAGTTCCCATTTGTATCTTGAACAAATTTACCGACAAGACGATTCATATCATAAGTTGATGCATTTTTATCAACAACTTTATAATACGTTGTTTTATGAGTTAGACGTGGAATGTAGTATTGTGGATCCGTGATTGTAGTACCTTCGTTAGCAGGATTAACTACATCATAGATTTGAATAGCCGAACGTTGGCCATCAAAATCAGTAGCACTACCATTGTATTTCCAAGTTGCACGTAGAGCTGGACGGTTTGTCTTATCTGCATCCACAATATTTTCAAAACGGAACTCAATATAGGCCTGCTTAGCCCCAGAAATAGGAGCAAGTGTAGCTTGACCTAAGTTAACAGTACCAGCACCATTGATTTGTTTTGTTTCTTTAACAGTGTTTGTAGCACCATCTACCAACTCAATGGTTACATTTGTAGAGTTGTCGTATGGTTTAGACATACGATAATAGTACTTCGTGTTGTATGCTTTATTGAATCCCATCAAATCAGTAACGAGATAAGTATACTGAGAAGTATTTGGATTCAATTGGTAGTTAATACCAGCTGTAATATGATCATTTGGATCTTTTGGCGTAGGTACAACAAGAGGACGGTTAGTAATCGTTGCTCCGTTAGGATCACTCATAGTTGGTGTCGCTGTTGCTGCACCAGTTGTATGACTTGTTGATTCTGGATTATCAAGCGAACGACGTCTACGACTGCTACGACTACGTACTTCTGTTGCAGTTCCTGCAGCGGACATTGGGTTCGCCGTCAACATTGTTGTCAAGGCTGCTGTATTCGCAGCAGACGTTGGACTTGGTGTTGACGTTGTCAAAGTTGTCGTTGCAGGTTGTGCCACTGATGCCGATGTAGGCTGTGTTGAAGCGACTGGCTGAGTAGCTGTAGGCGCTGATACAGGTTGTGTTGTAGCCGTCGGTTGTGTTGTTGGAGCAACCGGCTGTGCCACTGTAGGTTGTACCGCTGTTGGAGTTACAGCTGATGTGCTAGTTGCACCTGTTGAAGAAGAAGTTGCTGAACCTACAGATGTAGTACCCGCAGCTGTTGGAGTTGAGCTAGCAGTAGCTGCAGCCGTTGCTGTTGTCGCTGGTGCTGTAGCTATAGACGTTGTTTCTGTTGTTGAAGCACTTGCTACTTCAGAAGCTGGTGATACCAAAGCAACTGTTGACGTAGATGTTGCAGAAGCGGATGGGGAAGTCACGCTAGCTGCTGGATTTGATTGGGGTGCTGTTGTCGTAGTATTGACTAAACTACTTGAACTTTCTCCTGCTACTGATGTGCCCGGATTACCCGCCGATACAGTTGGAGTCCCTACTTCATCTGCCTGTGCACTATGAGCAGCAAAAAGTGCTGTTCCTAGCAAGACTGAAGCGACACCAAACGAATATTTACGCAATGAAAAGCGTTGGCGTCTATTAAAAAAGTCTTTCATTAAAAATCTCCCTCTAAAAGATAGTTAGTTATAGGTCACATGATTATAAGTCAGTTTTCTCATAGTCATGATTCACTCCATATTCTAACATTCTGACAATTTACAGTCAAGGTTTTAATCTCACTTTTTTAAAAAAACATTAGTTGTCTGACAATTTTATTGTTTTTACTTCCTGAATTCTATCTAAAATATGTCAAAACTCTTTATTATGGCGTATTTACCAGTTTCTATGAAAATATAAAATTCACTTTCATTTTTAACCTAATCGTCTTGAACATGTTATCATTCTAAACTCCTGAGAAAATAAAACTAGTTTAAATGGCTGATATTCTCATTTATGCTTTAATATTTCTTCTTGTTGAAGCAAAAAATTAACCTATCATATCCGCATGTTAAAAAGTAAGTAAATTTATTTTTTTGTTTTTCAAACACTACAATCATATCTTGACGCATTTACTAATTGAAGTCCAAGAAGTCTATCAGACAGCAAAAAGTACATCACAAATATTAGACACTAAAAAGATTGGCCATGCTCCAAATTGTTCGAGTCAGCCAGAATGTTCATTTATTCAATGTTTGGATTTTATTTTTTTGTAGCAAATAACGTTTGTAAGTAACCTTAATCATTAAGTATAGAAAGGCTTAGACCTTACTGGTTTGAATAATCTTCAACATCTGCTTTTTCAGCTAATTTCAAGAGTAAAATTAACTTCAGCTTCTTTATAACTTTATATAAACTTATTTTCTATAATAAGGTAGAACTGTCCTATTTCTCTCATAGCATAGGTGGAGACTGTTGATAAGGTGCATCGACGGTCTAAGAGGGCTTGATTTTTGATTTTCATTTGACAAAATCCGTTAGACAGCGTAAAATCAAGACAAGTAACATTCGGAGGTAAATGGAGACATGAACAACTAAGTCTATTCACAATAAACCTGCTTTATTTGATAGATTGTTTTCATGTCTTTTTTGCGCTCTTTTTCTGTAGAAAACTTGTTGATGGTAACTGCGTTTTTTTGCGTCCACTCCATCACTATCTCCTAGAGAGCTTTTTAGCTAGATTCAAGACAGTTCTATCTTATAAGGTAGGACTGTTTTTTGACCTTTGATATTGTTTGAAGTAAAAGCCTACTTCCCATGAAACAATATCGACAAATACTCTGACCTAGGAGGTCCTATGATACAGATTCAACACCTAACCATAACACATACCAAGGATTTGCGTGAACTCGTTCATGATCTAAATCTAACGATAGCTCTAGGCGAAAAAGTCGCCATCATTGGGGAGGAAGGCAATGGAAAATCTAGTCTCCTTGTCCTTCTGGTCAATCCAAAAGCACATTTTGAGCATCTATCTTACGAGGGAACTATTAACAAAACAGATAGCCCACAGGTCTATATTCCCCAACAGATTTCGGATAGCTTGCAATCTCTAACCCTTAACGACTACTTCTTTGCGGACACTTATGACCTAGACTATGCCACCCTCTATCGTCTGGCTGATGAACTTCATTTTGATAGTGAGCGTTTTGCTAGTAGTCAGCTTATCTCCACTCTATCAGGTGGTGAGAAACTCAAAATTCAACTCATCCGAGAATTAGCTCGTCCCCACGACGTCATTTTTCTTGATGAGCCCTCAAACGATATGGACTTGACTACTATGACTTGGTTAAAAGACTTTATCAAGCACTCTGATAAAACGATTGTCTATATCTCACATGACGAGGACCTACTAAGCCAGACAGCGGATACCATTATCCATCTGGAACTCCTTAAACGTCGTCGACAGGCGAGGACCAGTGTGGAGCACCTCGACTATGATAACTATAGCCAACAACGCACTGATAGCTACCAACAACAGATGCAGCAAGCGAAAACCGAGAAAAAAGCCTATGACAAAGCCATGGCTAAGCATCGCCGTATCAAACAAAATGTCCAAACCACCCTACGCAATACGCATGATAGTACACAAGGACGATTGGTTGCTAAAAAGATGAAAGCAGTCCTCTCACAAGAAAAACGCTACGACCGCCTTGCCCAAGACATGACACAGATGCCTGAAAAAGAAGATAGCATTGAACTATTCTTCTCTCATATCGACCCTCTACCTCAAGGAAAATATCTCTTAAATCTAGATGAAAAGCAGATAAACATAGCTCCTCACCTGACCATTGACCATCTCAAACTCTCTTTGAAAGGCCAGGAAAAAATTGGTATTGTGGGAGATAACGGCTGCGGTAAATCCACTCTCTTACACTATCTCTACCAAAAACTTAGTCAGAAGACAGACCTGACTATTGGCTACATGCCTCAACGTTATGACACTATCTTGCCACTGGATTTGTCTCCAATAGCGTTTTTGAGTAAGACTGGCGACAAGTCTGAACGAGAAGTTATAAGCTCCCATCTCGCTTACCTCAACTTTAGTCATGATGAAATGAACCATGCAATCTCTGATTTATCTGGAGGACAGAAAGGAAAACTACTCCTGCTGCACCTGGTCTTAGAAAGCCCTCAGCTCCTTATCTTAGATGAACCAACCAGAAATTTTTCGCCCACCTCGCAACCCCAAGTCCGACAGCTCTTCGAGAACTATCCAGGGGCAATTCTGACGGTATCGCATGATGTCAACTACCTCAGACAAGTCTGCCAAAAGATCTATCGTCTAGACTCACAAGGTTTAGAAGAAGTTGAGATTTAAGATCTCAAATCTATCGTTTTTGCAAGAAAAGTCTCAAAAGAAACCTTTTCTTCAGATGCAAAAAAACTCAGGCAAAACCTGAGTTTTTTTAGTCTTAATCAATTTCCAGACCACCGGTATAAAGTCGGTAGTAGGTACCACCTTGTTCCATAAGGCTGTCGTGGTCACCACGTTCAATGATTCGTCCGTGGTCCATAACCATGATAACGTCAGAGTTGACAATGGTTGAAAGACGGTGGGCAATAACGAAGACCGTACGTCCTTCCATAAGTCGGTCCATCCCCTCTTGTACCATTTTTTCAGTACGAGAGTCAATAGAGGATGTCGCCTCGTCAAGGATAAGAACCGGTGCATTGGCAAGGGCAGCACGCGCAATGGCGATAAGCTGACGTTGTCCGTTAGACAAGCCTGCACCATCATCTGTAAGAACAGTGTCATAACCATTGTCCAAATGTTGCACAAAGGAATCCACGTTAGCAATACGGGCAGCTTCAAGAATTTCCTCGCGTGTCGCATCGGCACGGCCATAGGCAATATTTTCAGCGATAGTCCCTGTGAAGAGATGGGTATCTTGAAGCACGATACCAAGTGAGCGACGAAGAGAATCTTTCTCAATCAGCTTGACATCAATACCATCATAAGTAATCACACCAGATTGGATATCGTAGAAACGGTTAATCAAGTTGGTAATCGTCGTCTTACCAGCACCTGTCGCACCCACAAAGGCTACCTTTTGCCCCTTGTCTGCATAGAGGTTAACGTCATGAAGGATTTGTTTCTTACCATCGTAAGAGAAATCAACGTCTTGAAAGACCACATTTCCGACCAACTCGACCAATTCGTAGTCACCATTTGGACGTGGGTGTTTCCAAGCCCAGAGATTGGTTTTCTTGTCTGTCACAACCATCTGATCATCTACCAGTTCGTAATTGACCAAAGTGACCTTACCTTGGTCAACTTCCTCTGGTTCGTCCAGAAGGTCAAAGATACGGTCAGCACCGGCAAGTGCCATAAGAACAAAATTCAGTTGTTGAGAGACCTGAGTAATAGGTCCGTTGAAAGAACGGTTCAATTGTAGGAAGGCCATGAGACCACCGATAGTCAAACCACCGACACCATTAAGGGCAAAGAGTCCACCAACCAAGGCAGTCAAAACAAAGGAAACATTTCCTAAGTTCCCAAGAATTGGCATGAGAACATTGGCATAGCGATTAGCCAAGTAAGAAGATTCAAAAAGTTGCTCGTTAATCTTGTCAAAATCAGCCATGCTTTCTTCTTCGTGGACAAAGGCCTTGACCACTTTTTGACCTGACATCATTTCTTCAATGAAGCCATTTTCAATCCCCAAATTCTTTTGTTGTTCACCAAAGTAACGGCCTGATTTAGCTGATACATTTTTGATGACCATAAACATGATACCTACCATAACTAGGACCACGATAAAGAGGAGAGGACTAACCGTAAGCATGGTCACAGTCACACCGATAAGGGTAATAGTTGTTTGTAGCAACTGTGGAATAGACTGCTCAACAGCCTGACGAAGGGCATCGATGTCGTTGGTGTAGATAGACATGATGTCACCGTGTTGGTGAGTATCAAAGTAGCGAACGGGCAGCTTTTGCATACGAGCAAAGAGCTGATTACGAAGGGAACGCAGAGAATCTTGCGAAATCGTCGCCATGAGGAGTGATGACACATAGTTGGCAATCACACCGATAAGACAGAACACAGCCACTGAAGTCAAGAAATGTAAAAGAGGACCAAAGTCATGGCTACCAGATTTGAGCATGGGCTGAACGTAAACGTCAACCAAGGACTGAATAGAAGCCGTCAAATTGACCGTTGCCAAAGAAGCAACAACAATGAGTATAAAGGCGATAGAAAGTGAAAGTTTATAGTCTTGCCACAAAAAGCGCAAAAGTCTTGCTAAAGAGCCCCAGTTAGCTTTTTTCTTATTTTGCATCTGCTACTCCTTTCCCTTGTGTTTGCATCTTGTAGACGTCA
Source organism: Streptococcus sp. HMSC068F04 (assembly GCF_001837455.1). Classification (NCBI taxonomy): domain Bacteria; kingdom Bacillati; phylum Bacillota; class Bacilli; order Lactobacillales; family Streptococcaceae; genus Streptococcus; species Streptococcus sp. HMSC068F04. Next base: position 7,075 of record NZ_KV832533.1, on the reverse strand, counting down.
CGATAAATGGCATTGTTAGCCACCAATTCATCGTGAGTACCAATGGCATCGATTCGGCCATCATCCATAACAACGATGCGGTCTGCATCTTGGATGGATGAAATACGTTGACCGATGATAATCTTAGTGGTGTCCTTAAGACTTGATGCCAAACCTTGACGAATCAAACTATCTGTCTTAGTATCAACCGCTGATGTTGAATCATCAAGAATCAAGATTTTTGGATTCATGAGGAGGGCACGTGCGATACAGAGACGTTGACGTTGTCCCCCTGAGACATTGGCTCCACCACGTTCAATCTTGGTGTCATAGCCATCCTTAAACTCTTGGATAAATTCATCAGCTTGGGCAATCTTACAAGCTTCAATGATTTCCTCATCTGTCGCCTGTTTATTTCCCCAACGCATATTTTCCTTAATGGTTCCTGAGAAAAGGACGTTGGTTTGAAGCACCATGGCAACTTGCTTACGCAAGCTATCCAAATCATAGTCCTTAACATCGTGGCCTGCAACCTTAACTTGACCGGCTTCCACATCATAAAGACGAGGAATGAGCTGAACCAAGCTTGATTTACCAGAACCTGTTCCACCAAGAATACCGATAACTTCACCAGACTTAATATCAAGCGTAATATCTTTGAGAACATGGGTCTTATCACCATTTTCATCTGTGTATGAGAAATCCACATGCTCAAAACTGATAGAACCATCTGTGACCTCTGTCAAGCCATTTTCAGGTGAAACAATGGTTGAATCAGTGTTGAGCACTTCATTGATACGCTCTACAGAAGCCATAGAGATAGACAACATGACAAAGATCATCATGAACATCATAAGTGAGATTAGGATAGTCATGGTGTAACTGAACATGGAAGTCAATTCACCTGTAGATAGCTTGCCGATAACGATAAGATGAGCACCAAACCAGGAAATCATGAGAAAGGACGCATACATAGACAACATCATGGCTGGGTTAGACATGATAACCACACGAATAGCACGCATGAACATCTTGTAAATGCGGCGTGAAGCTTTCTTGAACTTATCTGTCTCTTCCTGCTCTTTAACGTAGGATTTCACCACACGCATGTTAGTGATATTTTCCTTGATACTGTTATTGAGGTTGTCATAAGCCTCAAACACTTGAGTAAAAAGAGGGTATACGATTTTGGTAATAACAGCCAAAACCAGACCAAGGAAGAGTGTTACACCAACGAAAATCCAAGCCATTTCACCATTAATCAGGAAACTTGCTGCAATGGCAAAAATCAGGTTAAGTGGTGCACGTACACAGATGCGGATAATCATCTGGTAAGAGTTCTGCACGTTGGTAACATCAGTCATCATACGTGTTACCAAACCACCAGCTGAGAACTTATCGATATTTTCAAAAGAGAAGGTTTGAACCTTTTTGAAAATGGCCTGACGTAGATTCTTAGCAAATCCAGCAGAAGCAAAGGCCGCATAGCGTGCCGACTGCATACCGCAGAAAAGCGACAGGAAGGCACAGACCAACATGAGGCCACCATAGAGCCAAATGTTAGACATGTTAGATTGCTGGACACCTTTGTCCAAAAGATTGGCCATGACAAAGGGAATGGAAATCTCAAACATGACTTCTAGCGTCATGAAGAGGGACGCTAGGATTGAGGGTTTCTTGTATTCCTTTATCTGGGCGATCAGGGTTTGAAACATAATTACCTCCGTTTTTTATTCTTTATTCTTTTGATATTTTTCTTTTTTGATGCTTTCTTAAGTGATGGCGGACGTCAGCGACCGACTCAGTCGTTCCATGACTAGTTATCGAGCCAAAGTCTCGATAACTCCGCTTCCTATAACTGCTTCTGCAGTTATAGGAATATCATCACGGCGAAAGCATCGTTATTGGGCAGAGCAAAGCTTAAAACTAACAGTCTTATGCTTATCATTTATCTATAAAAGAACGGTCATACCCTTTTGAGAGCATACAAAAGCCCCTGAGGGCAGACCCTAGGGATTTTTTCGTTCTCATATATATGTCATTAGTATAGGTTAAATTGAGTAAAATTGCAAGTACAATGTCATTTCACTAACATTTGTAAGCATTTTACGATGTTTGATAAAAATATCGTTCTAAAACCTGCTCATTTTTCACAAACTTATCATAAATGTTCGTAAATTATAGCCAAACGTAGCAGAAATTTGTTTTCTGTTCCTATTTATAATAGACTAACACTAACATTAGATGAAAAGGTGACTCTATGACTATAAATCAACTGCTTCAAAAGCTGGAGCCTACCAGCCCTATCCTTCAAGCTAACTTTGGAATTGAACGCGAAAGTCTTCGTGTCGATAGACAGGGAAAATTAGCACATACGCCTCACCCTTCTTGCCTAGGAGCTCGAAGTTTCCACCCTTATATTCAAACAGATTTTTGTGAGTTTCAAATGGAGCTCATCACACCAGTTGCTAAATCTACCACTGAGGCTCGTCGTTTTCTTGGAGCCATTACCGATGTAGCCGGACGTTCCATCAGTAAAGATGAACTTCTATGGCCCTTGTCCATGCCACCTCGTATCAAGGCCCAAGAAATCCAAGTTGCCCAACTGGAAAATGAATTCGAACGCCATTATCGTAACTACTTGGCTGAAAAATACGGAACCAAACTTCAAGCTATCTCAGGTATCCACTATAATATGGAACTTGGGAAAGATTTGGTTGAGGTCCTATTCAAAGAAAGCGACCAGACTGATATGATTGCTTTCAAAAATGCCCTCTATCTTAAGCTGGCCCAGAACTATTTGCGCTACCGTTGGGTAATTACCTATCTCTTTGGTGCTGCACCTGTTGCTGAGCAAGGTTTCTTCGACCAAGAAGTGCCAGAACCCGTGCGTTCCTTCCGTAACAGTGACCATGGTTATGTCAATAAGGAAGAAATCCAAGTATCTTTTGCAAGCCTAGAAGATTATGTCTCTGCCATCGAAAACTATATCGAACAAGGAGATTTGATTGCGGAGAAAGAATTTTACTCAGCTGTTCGTTTCCGTGGACAAAAGGTTAATCGTTCCTTCCTTGACAAGGGAATTACCTATCTGGAATTCCGTAACTTCGACCTCAACCCCTTTGAGCGTATCGGTATTAGCCAAACTACCATGGATACCGTACACCTACTCCTGCTAGCCTTCCTTTGGATGGATGCCCCTGAAAATGTCGATCAGGCTCTGGCTCAAGGTCACGCGCTGAATGAAAAAGTTGCCCTCTCTCATCCTTTAGATTCTCTACCTTCTGAAGCTGAAACTCAGAACATTACGACAGCTCTGGACCAACTGGTGCAACATTTTGGGCTTGGTGACTATCATCAAGGTCTGGTCAAACAAGTCAAAGATGCCTTTGCTGATCCTAGCCAGACACTAGCTGCTCAACTTCTGCCTCATATCAAAGACAAGTCCCTTGCTGACTTTGCCCTTGACAAGGCTCTTGCCTATCATGATTATGACTGGACTGCCCACTATGCTCTTAAGGGTTATGAGGAGATGGAACTTTCTACTCAGATGCTACTCTTTGATGCCATTCAAAAAGGAATCCATTTTGAAATCCTAGATGAGCAGGATCAATTCCTTAAACTCTGGCATAAAGATCATGTTGAGTACGTCAAAAATGGTAACATGACCTCAAAAGACAACTATGTAGTACCTCTTGCCATGGCTAATAAAACCGTGACAAAAAAAATCCTGGCTGACGCTGGTTTCCCTGTTCCCGCAGGCGACGAATTTACCAGTCTAGAACAAGGTCTAGCCTACTATCCTCTTATCAAGGACAAGCAAATTGTGGTTAAACCAAAATCAACCAACTTCGGTCTGGGTATTTCCATTTTCCAAGAGCCTGCCAGCCTTGATAACTATAAGAAAGCCCTAGAGATTGCCTTTGCAGAAGATACAGCTGTTCTTGTTGAAGAATTTATCCCAGGAACCGAATACCGTTTCTTTATCTTGGATGGACGTTGTGAGGCTGTCCTCCTTCGTGTCGCTGCCAATGTTGTCGGTGACGGCAAACACACCATTCGTGAATTGGTCGCTCAGAAAAATGCCAATCCATTGCGAGGACGTGATCACCGCTCACCACTTGAAATCATTGCGCTAGGAGACATCGAACAACTGATGTTAACGCAACAGGGTTATACCCCTGATGATATTCTCCCAGAAGGGAAAAAGGTCAATCTACGTCGTAACTCTAACATTTCTACGGGTGGTGACTCTATTGATGTCACTGAGACCATGGATTCCTCTTACCAAGAATTAGCTGCAGCTATGGCGACTAGCATGGGCGCTTGGGCTTGTGGGGTTGACCTCATTATTCCAGATGAAACCCAACCTGCTAGCAAGGAAAACCCTCATTGCACCTGCATCGAGCTCAACTTTAACCCTTCTATGTATATGCACACCTACTGTGCTGAAGGACCTGGACAAGCTATCACCCCTAAAATCTTAGACAAGCTTTTTCCAGAAGTTGCCACAAATCAAAACTAAAACTTAAATCTTAGGCGCAAAACAAATCACCTTTATCTCGAGATAAAGGTGATTTTGCTTTATTAACCAAACTCTCCTGCTTCTTCCTCAGGATGAGTTTCCATGTACTGGATGTGTTGTATATAGGCATCTTGAGCCTGATTGAAGGCTTCCTGATCACTATAAGGATAATCTATGTAAAAGAGGTCCCGCCAGCCATTCAAGGTTTGGCTATTGTAGAAACCTTGAATCTTTGTGGGAAGAAACTCTTTGTTGTAGCTAATCCGCAACTTGAGTAGAGTCTTATCCTGAAACTGAGTGATGATACTGTTGGAGGTTTCTTGGCCTTCCAGACTAGTCCAAACCTTATTCAGAACAATGTCCTGACTATAGTGATTAGCTTTTATGCGATTTTTGTCCACTGGGAGCTTCTGGGTAGCCTCTAAAAGGTAGGACACCTCTCCTTGAAAATAAGCCTCAATGGTTAAATCCCCAAGACTTGAGCCATATAATAGGCCATCCTTAATAGCAATGTTTGATCCAAAAAGTCTTTGGCCAGACACATCAAAGGACATCCCCTCATCCTGCCCGTAGAGCTTGATGGCATAGGCATCCCTTACACGATAGAAATTTTTAGCGACAAGAACACTATCAAGGGTTTCAGTCTTTTTTGTCCCCACCTTGGGGCTTGTAGGTTTCTTGGTAAAAGCTGTCAAACCCATTAAGCACAAGATGAGAGCGAATATAATCAAGGTAAGCATTGTAGACCTGGAGCCGGTCTTCAGCTTTAACTTGTCTCCATGTTTCAAGGTCTTTCAAGCCTCCTTTTTTAACAATATCAGCATAGCGCCCACCGTTTAAGACATTCTTGGGATTTTTCCACTTCCTAACCATCTTGCGTCTAATCGCATTGTCAGCAGGATGACGAACGTCGAGATAGGTATGGCTATTATTGAGATAGGCTGGTAGGTCAGCATTCAAGCCCTTAGACAGCCCATAGTTAGCAGAATCCGTATCGGCAATGTCAGCGCCAGCTTCAATCTTATAATGCTTAGGATTAGAGTCGATGCTACCGTCTTTCCTTTTCTTGTAGACATTCCACTCAGAAACAAACCTCCCCGTATCCATATTGACAATAAACTCAATAAAACGGGAATTGCTAACTCCATAAGGGCCAATGACACTGGTCTGAGGTAGCTGAATTTTCATGTTCTGCGGATAGGTAAAGTCTCCCAAGCTTCGATTATGGTAGGAAGCACCTGTTGTGTAATCCAGATGAATCTTCTTGTCCTTGCTGTAGGCCAGTAGCTTATCCAAGTCTGTCTTACCCTTGTAGTTGCTCCTAATATAATCCATAGACTGCTTATCAATCCAAGACCTAAAAAGGTGGAGCTTGATACCTAAGTCATCCACCCCAAGCCCTAAATCCGTCTGATAGGTCTCCATAATAGCCTCACGGAAGTAACTGTAAAAAGGACTAGTTGGCTCTAACTTCTTGGAAAATTTATAACCTGACTTCCCTAACTGGAGGAACTGGTACTTGTCCACATAAACCTGCATGTGCTTCATAACCAAATTGAGCTTGTCATGATTAGGGAGTTGAGAAGCTTGGAAAAAGGCCGTATAGGTATCTGAGCCCACTTCCTTACTTTCTTGGTCAATGTCCTGTAAAACCTTGTCTAGCTGGGTCAAGGAAGTCTTTTTCATCTTACTTCTCACCTGAGCCACATAGGCTGGCTTAATGGCCTGATCCCAGTGGTCACGAGCCATAATAGCATCTGCCTTTTGTGAAATCAAGGTCAATCGCTTTTGATAAGACGCGTCCTCCAAGGCCAGCTTTAAAGCCTTTGATGGCGTCGCTTGAACCACAGATAAATCACCGTAGATATCTGCCTTTAGGACAAGATTTACCTGCATATCATAGGAATGATTGATATGGAGAACGAGGTAAATCTTCCCATCTTCCTTCCTAACAGACAAAGCATCGAGTTGATAAGATTGGATAACCCCAGCCTGACTAAGTGCCAGTCTATCTATATTTTCCAAAGAATCCTGATAGATATAGGAAATCTCAGGGTCTTTGACCTTCTTTACCAAAGAGTGATTTCGCTGTCGATTGAAAACCACAAGACCAAGTATGAGGATTACAGCCAGGGCACTTGCCAGATACTGTAAAATTACTTTCTTCATAGTACTTCTATTATAGCATAGGACTCCAAATTAATCTGAAAACGATTGGTAAAGCCTGAAAATAAATGAAAAACAGGCCAACTAAGACCTGCTTAACTAGATTCTTTATAAATCGCTCAAGTGACGATGTTTGATACTAAAATCAAAATAAGCATTTTCCTGAAAGTTTGTGGAATATGTCTCTGTAGGCTTTTTCGTCAAAGTGATCGCCACGATAGAGAATCTCAAAGCTCAAACCTTCATATTCCAAGAAGGCATTGGAAGTCTTAAAACCATTACGCTTATAGAAATCCCAACGCGCCACACGTTGCTCAGGATTGTCGTTAGGTTCATCCAAGCGCTCTACTTCCAAGACCATAGAACGCGATGGTCCCTTGAATATACAATATAAGTGCACAATAA
>NZ_KV832532.1:0-5185 GCF_001837455.1 Streptococcus sp. HMSC068F04 | reverse complement strand
AAACGGACTTAAAGTCACAAAATAAAAAAAGAAACCGAATAGCTTTCGATTTCTTAGCATTTACTGACTAAACAATCAAGCTCCGGCTTCTTTCCAGTTTACCTTGGCATCTTTTAAAATACCAGCCAGTGTTTTCTTTTCAAGCTCTTTTTCCATTGCCATTTGAACATCTTCTAGGCTTTGGTCCAAGATTCCATGAATATTTCGTCCTACTGGACAGGCTGGGTTAGGATTGTCATGGAAACTAAAGAGTTGACCACTTGGGCCGATGCTATCCACAGCACGATAAACCTGAAGAAGGTTGATTTCTTCTGGTTTCTTGAGCAAGCTAGCTCCACCTGTTCCCCTTTGAACTGAAATTAAGTCTGCTTTCTTTAGTTGCGACAAGGTTTTGCGGATAATAACAGGGTTAACTCCCACACTACCAGCCATAAAGTCACTGGTTAACTTAGTTTCATTTCCCTTATTTTGTGCTATAAGAGTCAAAATATGAACGGCAATGGTAAAGCGACTTGGAATTTGCATATTTGGGACCTCTCATTCTTCTTTGCTATTTTACTTGATTATAACAAAAAGAAAGTTGTAAAACAAGGAGTTACAACAACTTGAGGAGTCAATCTTATCACTAAAAAAGATAGAGCCATTATAGACTCTATCTGATTGTATTTGATGATAAACAACTAGAACTGATAAATGATATTATCGTCACTTACTGAGGCTCTAGTTGGGTCTTTTGTTTCTTACGGACACCCTGCCCCTCAATATGCTGTTTGACCAGATCCACAACTTCATCATTGGTTGGCAAGTCCGAGTGCTGAGCATCTTCACCTGTAACCGTAATTTCAGTATAGCTCTTTGCTTGGTTTTGATAGATATATTTTCCAGCGGACACACTGGCATCAGGCACCAACTCGTCCGAATCATAAGTGATAGTCCCTGCTACCGAATAGACATGTAGGGTGGACGGAATATTCTTCTTACCGGCTATGAAATCTGCAAGCATGACTGATTTATTTTTGATATTGGTTTCAGTGAAATTATAGGGCGTCCCGATAGTCATGAGTGAGTTTATCTTGACATCATAGTCACTCAGATAATTTTCAATAAAGGCTGTATAAATCAGTCCACCATTGGAATGGGCCAGACCTTTAAAATTATTGAAATTGTATTTATTCTGCAAGGCTTCAAAGGCCTGATTCATCATCTTAGCCTGTTTCTTGATATTACTATAACCGTCTTTGTTATTTTCAAATCCGATAACAATGACTGGTTCGTTGTCCTTAGCCTTGATTTTGCCCTCAAATGTGATACGACCATTGTTCCAAACCTTGACCTTGAGGAGGCTATGCTTAACCCCATGACGGTCTTGATTGAGCTTACGTACCAAGCCATCAAAGCGATTTTCTGTAGCGGAACTCCCTGGAATCATGATAATAGGAGACAATTTTGAATTATAGAAGGTCTCGATTTCCTTGACATTTTTCCTGGTCCAACTATAAGACGGAACCGCCAAACCAATGAGAAAGACCGCAACAAGGATAAAGGCCAACTTCGTTTTTTTACTGAACTTCATTGCTTTCTCCCTCCTCTTTCAAACCGTGTTGCACCTTATTAGACAGATGAACAAAGGGAATAAAGATAGCAACATCAACCGCAAAACAGAGCAGGCTAACAGCAAGTGCCCGCAGGCTACCACCAGTTCCAATAAAGGCGTAAAGAAGGCTCGGCGTACCATCTGGTACAGGGTAAACCGCCGCAGGCATGAGGCGAATAGCCAAAGCCACCGCAGCTATTCCCATATTGACCATGGGTGCTAGAAGAAAAGGAATCAGATAAACCAGATTTAGTAAGACTGGTATCCCTACCATCAAGGGAGCCCCATTATTAAAGAGGCTAGGGAAGACACTTAGAAGACTCACCTTCTTATCCTTAAAGCTGGTTGATTTTAAGAGTAGAGCCACTAAAAGAGCCAGACCTGATCCAATACCAGCCACCAAGCCGTAACTATGATAGAGGTTTGTTAGTGTATAAAGGTGGGGAAGCCCAGTCGTCGTATGGTGGGAGACGGCATAGGTCAGATTTTCCAAGGCAAAACTATCCTCAGTAATAGCATTGTGAGCAAAAGCCTGACTATTTCCAATCCAAGCAGAAAAAGTACTCAAAAGTCCCATCATAAAGGTTGAGAATAGATGATTATCAGTTACAGTAAAGGTAGAGGTAAACTGCCTAATCGTCTGAAAAACATTAGCTTGCTCTCCAATCACAAAGAGAATGTTAAGGCCAATAGCTAAAATGAGTGACAAAAAAATGGGACGGACGGTCTTTGGTTGATAAATATAGTCCTTGTCCACAATCTGGTCATCACTAGCTCTTGAAAAGCGAAAAATCTGGCCAACCAGATAACCCACGAAGATTGCCAGCATAATATTAACCGAAGCTGGTAAATTGATACGTGTCAAATCGCCATCATTTATTGGAGACATTAACAACTCTTGCGATCCTATCGTCAAGCTGACCAAAAGTGACGTCACACCAGCCGTTCCAGTACTTCTACCGTAGTGACCGGCCGTGTATTTTCCTGCAAAGTAGGTTGACAAGGGACCCGCTAAGCCACCAAGAAAGTTAGAAAGATTGCTGAGCACCTGACCAGTTATCCTAAAGGCTGGCAGCCAATCAGAAACTGAAAACAACTGGTTAATATAACCAAGCTCTGAAAAGACAGATAGCGAAATCACCCGAATAATTCCTGAAAAGAGGAAAAAGGGAAAGAGCGAAACCAAGGTTTTCTGCGTAATTTGGACAAAGCCTCGCTCACGAAACCAGAGAAACCTCTGGACCAAATAGTTTATCATAAAAGACTCCTAGTAAAAGGCAAAAATAAACTTTACATTCAATGTTTTCTTTCATTATAGCACAAAGAGAGGTGCCTTACCTTAATCGTGGGTTAAAGCACATTCCCAATCTTGCTACAAAACACTTAGCTATCTCTTAATACAAAACAAAAACCATAAGTCTCCACGTCTGAGACCTATGGTCGATTATTTATTAAGCAAAAGTTGTCACATCAGAGGCGTCCAGACGAACAGATTCAAAGCCTTCTTCATTGGCTTTCCCAAGAGCAATGAGCAAAACTGGCACATGACGGTCTTCATCAAGGCCAAATGCTTTGGCAAGGCCGTCTTTTTTATAGCCACCGATGGCGTTGGTATCATAGCCATATGAACGAGCAACCAACATCAATTGCATAGCAGCAAGGCTGGCATCGATGTGGACAATTTCATTCATCATTTCGCGAGGAGCATTTTCATACATTGGTACAATACTTGACAGTTGTTTTTCTTTGACCTCTACAGGCATTTTTCCTTGAGCAACAGCCTTACCGTAGATATCTTCAGCTCTTTCTTGGCTCTTCAAATCGGCAAAAATAAGGACCATGGCTGATGAAGTTTCATTTTGCACCCCATTGTAGCTGACAAAAGGTGTCAATTTTTCCTTGCCTTCTGCGCTATCAACGACAACAAAACGCCAGGGTTGCATGTTCACTGATGATGGTGCTGTAACAGTCTTGTCCAAGATTTCCAACAATTCTTCTCGTGGAATCTTGACAGAAGTATCAAAGTTACGAATGGAACGACGGTTATATACAATATCTGAAAAATCATTATTTATTACAGGCATCTTATGTCTCCTTTATTCAGGGTTAAAAAAATAAATATAATCAAGATTATAACATAAGAGATTTTTTATCAAAAATAATTGCTACATAAGTGCTTAAAGATTGGTTTCCTTGAGTCCTAGTCGTTTCACTTCAGATGAATAGTAAATCATGATGGTAATGAGGCTGAGTGTAATTAGCCAGATTGACTTAATATAAATGAAGTGCATTAGAAGAGCTGATACAACAGCACCAACCACAAAACTGCCTACGACAAAGCCATAATTGACCGCCTGGCGACGATATTCTTTCTGATCCTCGCTACCCTGAATAACATAATAAAGTGCCGTCAGCATTCTTCGATAATTTCCTGAAGTCATAAAAATCACAAAGGGGTGATTTTCAATCTGACTACCGGTAAAAGTCTTCATCATAACACCTGCAGAAAAAGCGATAATCGGAAGCTCTAATAAGGCATTTGGCGATAAGAATGGTAAAATGGCTGTCATCACACAAAGTGGAAGTAGACCATAAACACGCCAATAAGCATTCTTACGATGGTCTTTAAACCACATGCCAAAAAGAAAACCTAAGGTAAAGAAAAGAATGGAAAAGCATCGCAACATGTTATGGTACATGCTACTACTACGCCAGTCAGCAATTAACAGGAGAATATTCCCTGTCTGGGTAGCAACTAAACTATGGTAATACATATGACAAAAGACATCCAAAGCTCCCCCTGAAAAACTGAGCAAATTGGCCATCAGACGCGTATTCTGAGGAAGAAGGTTCCGAGATTCCATAGCATAACTTCCCTTCTAATAGTGATTGATAGGATAACATTATTATAGCAAATTCGGGAACAAACAGTAGAAAAAAACAACCCTCACGAGTTGCTTGCAATCCTATTTAAAATTAACGGAATCTGGGTCATCCTGAGTTTTGATGCTAATAGATATCACGTCTATGACCGACTTCGAGGGCAAGTATGATTAGTTCATTGTCCTGAATATTGACAATAACACGATAGGCACCAATACGATAGCGCCATTGTCCAGTTCGATTGGCAACTAAGGCCTTACCCTTGGCTCTTGGATTATCTGTGACACGATTGAGATAAGACTTAATTTGTTTCCTGACAAAAGGGTCCAACTTTTTAAAACTTTTGGCAAATTTTGGGGTTGGTACTATCTTATAGGTCATCCCAATTTAGCACCTCCCCACCGTTTTCAAGATAGTCTTCATATTCTGCTAATGCTAAATCGGCTACTCTAGCATCATATTCATCCTCAATGGCGTCTAAAGTCTTGGTACGAATTAATTCTGACAAGGATACGCCTTCAAATTTCGCAATTGCCTGCATGAATTTCTTATCTGCTTCTGAAACCTTCAATGTAATTGTTGTCATATCCTTAACCTCGTTCTCTTTTGTAACACCATTGTATTACCACTCCTCCTTTTTGTCAATTTTGATAATAGGTTCATACTTTTATTCGTAAAACAATCATAACCACCCGTCTAACGGGTGGT
>NZ_KV832531.1:31475-84212 GCF_001837455.1 Streptococcus sp. HMSC068F04 | reverse complement strand
AGTGTTCTCACTGACAGTAGGTTGACTAGGTTCCTTTTCTTGATTTTCCACTTCTTCTTCAGAGTGAGTTTTTTCCGAATTTTGTTTAGACACATCAACTTTTGATGGTTGTTTATCTTCAAAATAAATATGTAAAGTTACAGGGATTGTATTATCAAATAAACTAATTCGATGACTCACTGAGAATTCTTTATAGGTAGGGGCCGCCTTTACGAAGCCTCCTATTCCTAGTAGAGAAACTATAAAGAAAATAAAAAATATAAATTTTCTTGTTTTAGAAAGGTAGTAAGCAACCAAGAGTAAACTTATAATTGATATACCAATTAAGGTATACCTAGTCCAAGTTTCTCCAGTACTTGGCAGAGCCTTTGACGTTTTTTTAATTTTTACATCAAATTTATGTGTTTGGTGGCTCCCTAATTCTTGTAAGGTTGGTAGACTATCCACTAGCTCATAACCCTCAGGTAAGTCTAGTTGGTAACTTAAATTTTCTAAAGGTCGCTCTTGTTGGTTTTCAACATTAATTGTAATAGTGTCCTGCCCATTGGAATTTATTGAAGCTTTAACTTCCTGGTCAGCAGAAACAATATTATAAGAAGTGAAAAGAAGGAGGATACCTGCAAGAATGCTAAAGAATATTTTTTTCAAATCTCTTTACCTCCTGACTTCTTTTTCATAAAGATTTATGTTTTGTATGTTATTTTAGCCTACCTATGTATTGGTGGGGAATTGCAATAAATATTTTGTTGGAAAAGTATAAACATATATAATTTACCCTTGCTTGGTCTACAAATAACTACCCTTTGCCTGTAAGATGAACATTTATAACCACATATACAAAGATTTTCATAGCATTTCTGCCTGTAAGTGCCTTGACTTATGGAGGATTTTGTAGGATAAATCATCCACTAAAAATGTAATAGGTACTATAAAATAAAATGTCTTCGTATTTTTAATTCAAAATTAATAGTTCAGATATTAATACTATCATCATTTACTTGTAGTAATTGTTTTTATTATATCATTTAATAAGGATAATGGAAGACTAAAATAGATTAGCTCTGTAAAATTCAGTAAAATTAAATAACTTTAATCTATGTGATTGTTTATTAAAGAATTAGCATTCAGAGAGTAATAAGTTTTCTACAAATTTACTGATTTCGCATTAGTTGAATTTGTAGAATATCATCAATCCTTATTAAACTATATCTATTATTAGTCTTTATATATATTTCTTTTTTATCCATTTCTCTCACTTCGCCAAATAAAGTAACTTTTTTATCACGATGTTTAATAGTGAACTGACCTTTAAGTTGGTTGGCATAGAGTTGAGAAAGTAATAAGAGTTTCTGAGGCTTACTTAAGTCTGTTGAGAAGTCAACACGATTTTTAGCAGCATGTAATGATGAGGTATGCTCGGATAGAAAGAACCCCATCCACTTTTGCATCCCTGGATCCTGGTATTCTCTTGCCGCTTGAAATGGCAAATAGGAACGATCAATCATTTTAAACCATCCAATCCTCCAGCAGAATGTCCTCCGATGAGCCTGCTTCTGGCAATACTTCTCGATGCACTATCAAGTGCATTAGCTTTTAGCAGAGAGGTAAAACCAAATTGGTCTCTGATAGAATCTATTGCTGTCTGGAGCCTTTCTTCTTTTTCAATTTGTTCGACATCATCGAATAGTGAGATAAATCCAAAAGATTCATCTACAAACCCAGAATAATTAACCGCTACACTTCGGATTGCCCCTGAAGTGTATTTATTATGGAATAATTTCAACACATAGTTTGTCAGCAGGTCAGTGTTATTCGTTGGTTCAATTTTCATTTGAGTATTGATAGAACGCTTGTTCTCATGCTTAGAGTAGCCAAGATGTATAGAAACAACAGTCGCTTTCTTGCCTATCTTTCTCAATCGGATAGCAACTTGCTCGGCCATCTCTCTAAGGACAATTTCAATATCACGTTGTCTAAAATAGTCTCTAGGGAGAACCTGGGAGTTGCCTAGACCTTTTGATTTGGGTTTATAGGGCTTATGAACGTTACTTTCATCAATACCATTAGCATGAAACCATAAACGAAGGCCAGCTACTCCTAGTTCTTTCTTCAAGATATCTGGGTTGGCATTTGCCAAGTCTTTGATTGAGTGGATACCTAACGTGTTGAAGCGTTTCTCCATTCTTTTACCGATGCCCCAGAAATCTGTCATCTTAGGAATAGACCATACCTTATTCTCCACATCCTCATAGGACCAGTTAGCTCTCATGGTTGGAGTTTTCTTTGCTTCATTATCAAGGGCTAATTTAGCAAGTAATGGGTTAGCATTGGACATACCAACGGTTGAATAGATGCCAGTTTGTCTCCAGATGTCCCTTTGGATCCTTGCAGAAATAAGGTCAAGTTTTTGCTTTCGTGACAACTGCTTATCTGGAACGAAGTAATTAAGAGAACTAGACAGGTCAATAAAACCTTCATCTATAGAATAAGGGTAAATATCGTTAGGGCTACCATAGTTTTGAAAAATGCCTTGGATTTCCATATTAACTGCGATATACTCATCCATTCTGGGAGGAACGATGAAAGTCACTTTTGCCCAGTCTTCAATGAATCGTACGTATTCTGGATCCGTACTTAGTCCTTGTTTCTTGGCATTGTAATACGAGAACTTTCTTGTTTGAACATCAAAAGGGAGGTCGTATGCTCTTCCTACGTTTGATTTCCCAAACACTTTCTTAAATATTGGTGAAGAAGCTAGGATAAGACCTGCAGAGTTATCAGCTCTACTCATAACACATAGAGAAGTCTTTAGAGGATGTAGCCCTCTCTCAACACATTCTACGCTAGCATAGAAAGACTTCATATCAATAAAGGCAATATCACTGCGAGGTTCCCTAGTGTAATCAAAATATCCCATGTGTCACCTCTTTTTGTTAGTATATAAACTAACAAAAGTATAGACTATTTTGGTGAGGTTTTCAAGTGTTACAGTGTTGCCAATAGTCTTTGATCGTAAAAAAACACCAATAGCTGTGTAATTGGCGTTTTCAGTAGTCTTCTAATTCATTTTAAAAGAAGTATCGAGTTATAACCATTTTCATCAATATAGCTATGATATTCAGGATTTAACATTATTTCTTTTTATGATTCGGGAATTGTAGCATCTTATTGTTGCGCAGGTGTTGTTGGGGCACTTCCAGCTAACGTTTTGGTGTCACTCTGAGTTGATTCACTAACAGTTGCTTGAGTAGAGCTTGAACTAGACGATGTTGGTTTCGTAATTGTAGAGAAAAAGTGGACAAAAGTTCACTAGAAAATTATTCTAAGCTCATATAATTACTGTAATAGATATCATATAATTGGTTAAGGATTATCTCTGCTGGTGCTTCGAACTCACCGTCTTCTTCTTGAAAAGCATGGATAGCCCAATGATTAGACATCTCATTTACAGAATGTAAAAACGTTATAATTTGTTTACTTGTCGAAAGAGCCAACAAAGTCTGTTGTTGATCAATTATAGAAGATAATATTTTAGGAATATTTGTATTCAATTCATCGAAACTATCTTGATCCCAATCAAAATTATATTTTAAATCCTGAAGTATCACTATAAGATATGCTAAATAGTGTAGATTCCTTTCGTCCTCATTGGTCATTGTATAAACTTTTTTTCTTCATCTATATATTGTGCATATCTCAGGTTTTTTAAATCATCATGTTTAGTTGATGAAAATGTTGTAATTGCATTTCGCATAGTAGCTAATAAAACTAATTTTTCCAATTTCCTTTGTACTTTATCAGCTTCTTTTTTTTCTTTGTGATCTTGTAAAAATTTTAAAGCTCCTACTCCTACTGAACCTACACCTAAAATAGTTACAATATTAGCAATATTTTCTAACATAATATTTTCTAATCCTTTTCAATTTTAGAAGAAACATCCATACTAACTCTATAGAAATCCGCTAACTTAACTGCCATACTCAAATACATATATGTCTATCCGTTTTCCCAACGAGCAACTGTACGTTATGGCATTCCCATTCTGCTCTCATGTCAACCTCCTTATGTTCTGACTAAAAATTAAAACAACTTGATGATAGAGTAAATGATAATCCCAATGAAGAGGTAAGCTAGAAGCCCCCTCCAGTCGAAAGAATGGCGTGTTACTTTAAATTTTACTTTCATAACCTTTTTTGATGTACTTTGCTAACATCCCCTATATTCTAGGTGGAAGGAATATAGGGGTTATTCCCCGATTTCCCACTCAAAGGTGAAGAACAACAAGTGAATGGTGATTAGAAACTTGTGTTTCAACATGAGTGTTCTTTGAATTTAGCACGTAAATCTTACTTCTTTCTCTTTATTAATCTTACATATAGTTTATAACGCAAATGGTTTATAATTTCAACGCTTTTTGGTGTTTTTATATAAAAAGGATAGCATCATTATATGCTATCCTTAGCTAGTCCTATGATTATTGTGCAGGTCTCAAGGTTGCTGCTACTGTTCTAATAGAACTTTGTGTAAGTTCATCTTGTCTTTCTTCATCTGTGATTACACGAGGTTTTGGAAAGTTCTCGATAGGCTTTTCATGTTCTTGGGCTTGCTTTTTAGCTTGTTCAAGTCGTTGGTGTTGAGCTTCTGGACCCCAGTCTTTTTCTGCAGCAATCTCAGAGACCATAAAGGCACTATATCGATATGCTTCTGGAACAATCGTCTGAATTTGTTCTTTAGTGAAGCGATCTCCCTCACTATAATCGACGACATCCCAAATTAGTCCACCATTGCCATCTTCTCGTGCTGCAAGGAAGTGTTCGCATCCGATAGGATTTGAGAGATTGATCATAAAGAGTTCTTCAGACCATTCTCCAGTCATTACAGCATCAATGAATGTTTTATATTCATCGTCCGAGGCAAATGTTAGTTGACCTTCTTTTTCAGCTTTTTGAGCTTCACATAATACCTCAAATCGTTCCTGGTATAGTGAGAAATTGTACTGCTTCAAAAAACTTGCTTGTTCCGTTGTTAAAATATTTTTCTTCATCGTGATTACCTCTTATTCTAAGTTAAATGTCAGTGTTACTTTAGTCAATGGGATGTGTTTAAGCCCCCAAAAGCCAGATTTCAGTAACACTTTGAACATACCAGCTACATTTCCCTCTGTATCTTGTCTAAACTTTTCATCTCTGATTTCCGTAAGACCTTTAAATTCATGAGAAATGCTACTAGCAATAGATGAACGCATCGACTCTTTGATATTGTCTACGGTGTCAAATCGTCCTCTGATATTTGCATTGTGTCTATCATCAAAAATGATTTTATTGATCTGACCTTTGCTGAAGTTTCTTAAGGCAATAGCTACAACATAAGGAAGTGCAATCCCCAATGTAACTAGTGGGTGTGTCAGAATATCAAAGACAATACCTTTTAGAGTGGTGATAAGTACGATATAAGCCAATGCACCTATCAATTTAAAGTAATTAACTGACATCGTAAATTTATTTTTTCGATTAGCTAATAACAAACCAATACATACATAAACTACCAGTAATACCAGGGCGACAATATGAATCGTCTTTGTTGAAACGTTGAGAATATTGTTTGCTAATAACAGAACTGAAGTGGCTGTTATAAATATGATTTCAAGAAAATAAATACTTTCAGCAAACCATTTCATCAGTAACATGAACATTAATTTATTATTTTTCAAAAAGACACCTTCTTTCTACTTATATGGTGTTGATTTCATAAGTCCATAATAATATAAAGTATCAGTCCTCATATAAGCAACAACTTCCTTCCTAGTTCGTTTTAAAGTACTCCCTAATTATAGAAAAACAAATATCTATTTGTAACCCAGTGACACCTCCTAAAAAAACACAACTCTTGTGAGCTGTGTTTTTAGGGAATTATGAATTTAGAATAGGGAAAAGGATTTTTAAGAAGTGGGTGCTATCTTAGTACTCTTTACTACGTTTAGAGAAACCAAGCATGCCAAGTGCAGTAGTTAAAAGAACTGCACCTGCAGTAGCAATAGTTGAAGTTGATTTTTCACCAGTATTAGGAAGAACTTTAATAGCTTGTTGTTGGACAGGCACTTCTTCTACTGGAGTTACTGGGGTAGAAGTAGGTCCGCCAGACTCTCCTACTGGTGCTGCTGGTGGTGTATCAAATGAAACAAGGTTTGATTTATAGGCATTACCGAAATCAATTTGATAAAAGTCATTTTCTACTTTAGTTCCGGCAGGGACTTGCAATGTAGCAGGGAGATTAACTGTTACATTATTATTTTTTAGAATGTAGTCTTGGTAATAATCAACTGGATTTTTAGCTACCCAGAGATAGAACTCACCAGTTGGGTTAAGACCTGATTCATCTAGGATCTTGTTGATGGCATCAGTACGTCCTTCATCTGACAGTACGTGATACATATCAAAGAGGTCTTTGACATCTTTGTTCTTGCTATCGACAATAGTAATAGCATCTTCATCTACAGTGAAGGCACCATCTTGCACGTCATCGAGAAGTGCAAATTCGAGAGCTTTCTTAGAAGCGGCCATGTCTTTATACGGACTGTAGTCAGTCGTCAAATGGAAGTTGACTTTATCATCGTCAGTAGTTTTCCCGTCGATGTCATTTCCTTTTGAATCTGTAACAGACTTATGTGGTTTTGGAGCCGTTGGTGTCTTGTTAGTGACAGTATCAGAGAAGGTTTCGTAACCATTACGACCAGCTTTATAAGTATTATCGTAGAAACCGTTATCGTCAGTTGCTACAAACTTGATTGTAGGTGCTTCTAGAGTTTTACCTTCATATTTAGCCGTAAATGTGTAGGTCTTAGAAGCATCATCATAGTCAACGTTCCAACCTTTAGCCTCATTTTCAGCTTTGTTGGCTTCGATGTTAGGAACTTCTCCAAATTCAAGAGGATCACGAGTTGTTACGGTATCGCCAACTTTTGCATTGGCAAAAATGTTTCCATTATTCAAAACGTACGTAAGTTCATCACTTTTCGGAATCATCTTACCATTAACATTTTCGCCGTCGCTGTTGAGGACAGTTTTAGTTACAGTTGGTTGATAATTCATACTGTAGTCATGGTAGCTTACAGATGGAATTTCTGGTTTAACAGGCTCATTAACCTTTTTAACTGTAGCTGATGGAACCACGTTTGGATTAGTGAAATCAAGACTCAACTGACCATGAGTATTGATAATCCAGTTATCATCAATGTTAAGAATTGGGATAATACCAGTAGTTTCGCCTGGTTTCAAGACATAGGACTTGTTAAGTGCAATACTACGATTGATATCTTCCGCAAAGCTAGAGTTACCATCATGGTTTACTGAGTAGATTTCTTCTCCGTCTGTGTAAACGTGGTAGTTAAGATTTTGGTTAACACCAGTATTCAGACGGTTACTTGTATAAGCATAGTTCCACAAATCGAGACTATTAAGTGTTACGGTTGTCGAACCGTCTCCGTTAGCAGCAGACGTGAAATTAACCTTACCATTAAGGGTACCTGTACCCAAAACACCCAAGCTATCATTAGCTGAGTCATTCATATCGTGCGTGAATGAGAAGGTGCCGTCTGGATTAACACTACCATTTTGAACAGAGTTCCCGTAAGTCAATTGATCAACATTTTGTGTTGTCACACGTCCATCAACATTAACGTTAGCATTATCCTTCATAGCAGCATAATCTTTGTTAAATTTGTCGATGGTTTCTTTGTTCGAAGCAATCTGCTTGTTAACCTGTTCAGTATAGGTGTTGTAATCACCTACATTTTTACCATCCCCACTTGAGATTTCAGTAGCTTCAGCTTTAATAAGTCCATTACTATCTTTAACCGCTTTGTCTACTTGAGTTTCAAGTGTGTCGTGAGCTTTGTCAGCTGCATCATAAGCTGATTGGCGACCAGATGCGTCCTGGGTAGCTTGTTTGATTGAGGCTACTTGTTCATTTTGGTCAGCCTTGATTTCAGCTTGCTTTGATGCGAGTTCTTCACTTGTAGTTGGTGTCCCTTTATCTTGAGTAGCATCTTGTGTTACTTTAACACCACTGTCTTTGGCAGTAGCAACTGTATCTGTGACGGCTGTGTTGTCAATAGCTACCTTTTCAGCTTCCGTAGATGTATTAGCCTTTTCAGCGTAAGCATTATTATCATTAGTGCTTACTGGTTGTGTAGTGGCTACTTCTGCTACTGTTTCAGTAGGTTGTGAGTCAGTAGTGTTTGTTGCAGTCGCTGTGGTTGTTGGAGTAGAGACATCTGAAGTTGCAACAGCTGTAGCTTGTGACATAAGACTGTCTGCGTTTGCTTGTGAGGTAGCAACTGGTTCTGAATTTACAGGAGCTTCAGTTACTTCATTTGCGGATGCTTGGGAAGTTCTCCCAACGATTGCTGCAGCTCCAAGTGCAAGTACACCTACAGCTCCATAGACTTTATTTTTACGAATAGAGCCATGTCCTTTCGTGTTATTTGAGTCTTTAAACATTTTCAATAATCACCTTTCTTAGTTTGAGTACCATTTATCTTGTTTCACAGCTGTTCGTTGAAGACCAAGTGCTGCCAAAATCAAGAATCCAAAGGTAACGAGTTTTGTTCCAGTTTCCCCTGTTTCAGGAAGTGTTACCATTTCTCCTGCCTCGGTCTTAACAGAGACAGTTCCATCCTCATTCACTGCTCCTCCTGCCTGCGAAGCTGGAACTGAGGCTACAGAACCATCGAAGTTTTGTACGACAAGATCACTATTGTTTGTTGAGACAACTTTATAACCAGTATTTGTAACGACTGGTTGACTAGGAGTCACATTAAGTACAACTTGTTTTGTTGAAGGAGAAACGTCCCCTGGTTTAGGTGTTTCTTGAACATTCGTGTCGCTAACTTTAGGAGCTTCTTCAGTTTTAGGAGACTCAACTACCTTGTTTGAAGTTGCTGCTGAAGTTGAAGTGATTTCCGTACGACTGTCTGATTTATGTTCAGTAGGCGTAGAAACTCCAGTTCCATTGGTTCCGTCAAGAATATGAGGAGTGTTTGTAGCAGTTTCAGACAGTTCTGGAGAAGTTGATGATTTCTCAGAAGATGTTGTTCCTTCGCTACTTGGCAAACTTACACCTGTTCCAGAAGTTCCATCAGACACTTTTGGTGTTTCTGAACTTGTTGAAGAAGATTCAGCTGAAGTTGATGAGCCACTAGGTGCTTCAGAACTTGAAGCGTTATTCCCTTCAGTTGGTGCTGGAGTTGGTGTGGCAACCGTTGACCCTTTATCATTAACAGTATTTGTTGAACTTTCACTGCTACTGCTAGTGTTATTTTCACTATTGTGGTTAGCATTAGCAGTATCCGTAGCGTTAGGCTTAGTAGGAGTTTCTGTTACTGTGTGCTCTGAAGGGGTAGGAGTTTCTGATACAGTTGAAGTTGTATCAGAAGTAGAGTTTCCTTCACTTCCTTCAGAGGTAGCTGTAGACGTTTCAGCAGTTGTACTTGCATTTTCAGAAGTCGTAGGTGTAGCCTCAGAATTTTCTGAAGTCTTCCCTTCGTCATGATTTGGCGTAGTAACGCTTGGTGTTGTAGGTGTAGCTACGCCAGTACCAGTAGAACCGTCAGTTACTTTAGGTGTTTCAGTTGTTACACCTTCATTTTTTGGACTGTCAACTTTAGGTACTTCAGCTTCATTAGTTGGGACATCTGTGGTATTGGTACCAGGTGTCGCTGGTGTTGATGAAAGAAGTGTATCGGAGTGTCCAGTCGCAACAGTAGCATTGTCTGTTGGTCCAGTTGGCGCATCAGTTTGGTCTGCTGATACTCCATTATTAACCAAACCTGCTGCTAAAAGAGCTGTTAAAAAAGCTCCACATTTTAGGATCATTGAACGTTTGTTTTTATCCATGAATAAGCAATTTCCTTTCTTAAAAAATTACAATTAGATGATAGCAAAAGTCATCCCTGACTCAAACCCAGTGACACCCTTTGAATACACAAAAAAAGAGCATACTGCTCTTTTGTAATCTATTCATGAAATTTATTGATTGAATGCCCGTCTACGCATTGAAATGCCAACTTCTTGCCAAGATATCTCCATATCATCAGAGGGTGTGTTTCCTAATAGAAAAACAGACCTATTATGGAATAGAGCATCAAATCCAATGTCTTCATAAAAGAGTTCTTCGTTATCATATTGAAAGCCAGAATCAATATCGAATTCATTCTCAAATATAGCACGGCAGATAAAATACGCCCCTAGACCATAGTAAGTAATAGGTTCGTTGGAACCTTTAGGTGTGGCTTCAAATCGATAGTACTTTTCTACTTCAATGGAGTCTTGAGCATTGACTTCAATAGGCTTAAGGTAACAGAACCCACGACTAGCGAGAGCTTCATCTAATTGCTGACGTAGAGGACTTTTTTTATGAGCAATAAGACCAGGGATGGCATCTGCATTACTTTCGATAAAGTTACACGCATTTAAAAGAATCAAACTTTTTTGAAAAAAGTCTGGGCTAGTCTGTCTGTCTAGCCATTCCCCTAAAAATCGGTTAATACGAGGTGTATTCATATTTTTCTACTTTCTTAGATATTTGTATCGTCTCTTCTTAAACTAAGATTAGTGTAGCACAGAGGAAATTACAAGAGCAAGCGCAGAGAGCCCTAAATTTTTAAAAGTCATATAAAATGAACTATTTTTTTGACGTTGCTTTATCAACTTCAAGGTTTACTTGATAAATTCCTCTTTCTTCGTTGAAGGAAAGATAAGCGTAAGCATCGAATGGGCCATATTTACCTTCGATGTTCTTGATAAGGTTTGTTCGTCCTTTGTCAGATAAAAGGTCACTGATTTGTTTCTTGGTGAGTGTTTTTTTCTTGTCTTTAATAAAACCTACAGTGATCCAGAAGTTAAAGCTACAAACAGGTGTTGCACCTGCTTCTCTTTCTTCTTTTGATAAGATATTATCTTCACACTGAGCCACTTTTGATTTTCCTAGGACTTTGACGCCCTTTCCACATAAAGGACAGTTACCAAGTTTACCATCAGCTTTTGCTACTGCTTGCTCGATAAAGTTTTGGAAAGGAGTGTAATCAGTTCTATCGACAGCATTAATCAGATTTTCGATGAGGTTGTTGTGAGGATTCTCAATACCTAGATACCTATAGATATTTCTCAGGAATTTCTCTTGTGTATTGGTCCCTTCAGCAATTTTACTGAGTGATTGCTCCCATATTGCAGTTGTTTCTGGTTGAGATAAGACACGTTCATCTTTAAGTGTCTCACAAATCAACCACCCAAGTTCAGATAAATAGATTTTCCCTTGCTTAACTATCACCCACTTATTAACGACGATTTCATCCAGTATTGCTCCTCTAGTTGCTGCAGTACCTAAACCTTTGATTTGTTTCATGATAGCGATAAGCTCTTCATCATCTAGGTCCCGGCCAGCAGTTCTCATTGCTCGAAGCCAGGTACTATTCGTGTGGCGAGGCGGTTTTTTAACATGTCTTTCCACTGGCACTAGGTGAGAAGTGACAGTATCGTTGGTTTGGACTTTAATAAGCTCCCTCGCCTCACTTTCTTCTATCACTCCATCAAGCAGGCTCGCACTATCTTGGAATAAAACTTGCCAACCAGGGTTTTTAGGGACTTGTCCTGCCGTTCTAAACCTTCCAGCTCCTACCTGAGTAATGATTGTCGTCTGTTCATACTGGTATTTCGGGAAAAACATAGTTAGTGTTCTTCTGATAACTGCTTTGTAGACAATCTTCAGTGCATCAGGAAGGGCTTCTACTTCTTCTTCAGTGGGTATTAAGGTAGTTGGAACTACTGCTGAGTGGTTTGCAGCTTTCTTGTCATTTACAAAAAAGCCATCTGGACGCTCTGGGAATACCAAATCCTCTTCACTGAAACCAACTAATCGAGCTAATGCTGGTGCTTGTTGCTTTAAAGTCTCATAACGTTCCCTAGAAATATAAAAAGACAGAGATCTTGGGTACGTGATTAGTTTTCTCACCTCATATAATTCTTGGCAAGGGCCTTCTAGAACTTCTTTTGCTGTCAATCCTAAGAGTTTCCCTAATTCTTCTTGTATCGAGTCAAGGCAATAAAGCCTTGGTGGTCGTTTTTCTTTTAGTTCAACTTCATGTTCAACGATAACACCTTTGTTACTATCTCCAATAATTTTTGAATTCTGAATAAGCTTTTCCCAATCTTCTCTAGTAGGACAGTCGCCTTCCCAAGGTTCACCCTTCTTGTCACCTTTAGAGTACGGAATATCAAGAGGAACATAATTACCCTTGTAGATGCCATTAGGATGTTCAAAGGTGGCTTCTAATTCCCAATAAGTTGTTGGAACAAAATCTCGGATGGCTAATTCTCTTAAATAGATCAAAAATAGAGCTACGGTTTTGATTCTACCAACTGCAATCTTACCGTCCTTACCAGACCTATCCAGTTTCAATCCTATCTTATCTTCTAATAGGAGACTTAAAGCACGGGAAGCATTCATTCCAAGAAGCCAGTCAGCAATAGCTCGCGTTTGGGCTTCAATAGCTTGCAAGACTCGATAGTCTATCTCACGTAGTTTTTTCACTCCCTCTTGAATCTTTGTTGGTGTTAATTCATCTACCCAAAGGGACTTGATAATTTTCTTCGGACCTTCCTGGTCTAAAATACCAGTCAAAAGGCTAATACTATAGGCAATATGACTACCTTCACGGTCTATATCAGTGGCCCAAACAATCATCCTAGATTTCTCAAAGAAATCCTTAACCTTCTTGAACTGCCATTCCTTCTGTGTCATAACCTTATATTCAAATTTTTCAGGAATAATAGGTAAGGTGTCCAAACGCCACTCTTTCCAATCAGCTTTATAGTCTTCTGGTTCTTTTAACTCTAGCATATGTCCTTGAGCCCAGATAATCGTGATCAATTCTCCATTGTGGTAAGCAGCATTTTTAAATTGAATATAACCTTGTTTTTTATATTTTTCATCTAGTTGAGTTGCAGAAAGTGTATTATCTGCAGCAAGGGCCATATAGTAGGCTATTCCTTGGTCTCTTTTTTCTGCTAAATATGTAATCATAAGCGAATTCTAACATAAAGAAATTCCCTTTTATAACCCAGTGACATGGGGTGATTTAGTGAAAAGACACTAAAAAAAGCCAAAGCTTAAGCTTCAGCTTTTATAATCTCAAATCATCAGTTATTACGACATTGATAGGTTCTTCAGTATCTTTACGATATCTCTTCAAACAGAATAGTGAAACAACTACTGAAAGTAGAATCAAATAGGCTCCACTTACAACCATTGCAAAGACCTGCTCAGGACGAGTGCCATAGTTCTCAATATAGTTCAATAATGGTGTACTAGTTTCCATTTTTTGGATAACGTTGGGAACAAAGTTCCAGGATACAATTGTAAAGACTGCTAAAAAGAGTAACATTCCGAACGCCCAACTTAAAACGTATCGTTGCTGACGAGTCATAAAGTCACGCTGGTTGTATTCTTCAACACATAGTCCCTTATATTGTCCATCCTTAGAAAAGAAACGTGGTTCTTCACCGTTTTGAATTCGTTGAATATCACTTAAAATTTCAGCACTTAAGTGTCTAGCCGGCAACTCTTGAGCTAGTTTATTTTGTTCTTCAACATTTAGTCCAGAAACCTCATCAGTATATTTTAAAAGA
This sequence comes from Streptococcus sp. HMSC068F04, assembly GCF_001837455.1. Classification (NCBI taxonomy): domain Bacteria; kingdom Bacillati; phylum Bacillota; class Bacilli; order Lactobacillales; family Streptococcaceae; genus Streptococcus; species Streptococcus sp. HMSC068F04. Next base: position 70,530 of record NZ_KV832531.1, on the reverse strand, counting down.
TGTTCTTTAGTCTGACCGTCAAATAATCTAACCAATTTTCTTAAAAGACGCATTGTTTCTCTTTCCATATATCCTCATCTCCAATCATTCTTTAATCAAATTCTCTTACTATCACTAATTCTTTAATCCTTGTGCTATGGCACTATTATATCAAGGATTAAGAGGATATGCACTTACACAGGAACAAAAATTCCTATTTGAGTTAAATATATAAAGAAAAGCTCCATCTCATGATGAAGCTAAACAAGATATGTAAGACGCATTAACTACCTTTAGTCATGTCCATGTTCAGCATGGTCAGCTTCAGCTACCCCATGAACTGATGTTACTTCTATTTGAGTTGTCCCCATAACGTAATTCCCACAGAAATAAAGTTTTGCTCCGTCTGGGTTAGCAACCTCAAGTACAAACTGACGAACATTATCTGCTTTGGCTTTAAATACTTGAGTTTTAGCATCAGAATACTTATAGCCTAGCATGAATTTCGCAACAAGCTCATACTGCATCTTGGTTCCAGTAATAGTTAAATGATTTTGATAATCTGGCTTAACTTCGGTTACGTTATGAACTGTTTCAACATAAGAGCACATCTCTTTCAGTGCATTCTTTACAGTTTGCGTATCAGCATCATCTGCAGGTGTTTGTGTTTCTAAGGTCGCAAGTGCCTCTTTACGCCATCGCTCATACTTATCTTCTTTTGGAATGTCTTCCGATGACGAATCTTCAATCACTTGTTCGGTGCTAGGCGGTGTTACTTTTTTCTTCGGTTCATTTTTCTTTATTAACGCAGAGACCAAAAACATGACTCCAAGAGCTAAGAAAATGACCACCAAAATAATAATGTATTTAGAATCTTTTTTCATGGACTTAGTATAGCACCTTTCTATATATTAAAAAAGAGACTTAGGGGGTGTGACACCCCCCAAGTTATATCTAGTCACTTGACAGTTAGTTGCAGAACGTGCGACTGAATTTGATGAAATACGAGAAAGTGCATCTGATTACCTTGCATTTCCCAAAGTATCATCAGAAAACAGAAGATACGTACCAATAGATTATTTATCAAAAGAAGTTATTCCAGGAGACAAGTTATTTATGGTACCTAACGCTAGTTTATATGACTATGGAATTTTAACCTCTAATGTTCATATGGCTTGGATGCGCACTGTAGCTGGTAGACTAGAAATGAGATACAGTTATTCTAATACTGCTGTTTATAATAATTTTCCGATACCTGAATTTACTAATAAACAGAAAGAGAAAATAAGTAATACTGCTAAAGGTATTTATACCAGACCCCGCCCAGCAGTCCAAAACAACAAATAACCTAATCACCACCATAACCCACCAAAAGCCCGTTAGGGCTTTTATTTTTGCCCTCTGAAATTTTCATTTTCATATTGGTTATAAAGCTGAGGCTTTCCCAGTATAAGTTCCTACGAATAGCTTGGCGAGTTTTTCCAGTTGTTTTTGGATCTTGTAATTTTCCGTAAAATCCTTTCTCTTATTTTGACAGTCACATCATAACTCTGTTTGGGCAAAAGAGTCTAGTATTTTTGAAGAGATTTTTGAGTAGAATTTACATCAGTTTCAGAAATTTTAGAATAGATTTTGTTTAGCTCAGCAAGCTCTACAATAGAAATCTGTTGTCTTGTCAAAAGTCGACGAATGTTCGGCATGAAGAAAAAGCAGAAACCCTAATGTGGTTCCTGCTTAAATTTATGAGAGTTCTCTCGGCCGACTTCGATTATTGAATCAGTCCAAAGCTGACGAAAAGAAAGGAGAATACGCAGTAAGTCACCTGATGGTTTGCTTGAAAGATGGCGTTGTGTCGGGCGTAGTCGCTCATTCTCAAACCACTCGGAGCGAATGGGGGTGCGAAAGTTATTTTTTGTAATCTGAGACACTAGCTTCAGGTATGAAATATAGGTTTCTTTTAGCTCGAGTACACGCAACATAGAATTTTGATTTAGTAGAAGGTGCTAGCTCTAAAAGGGGTTGCTTATGAAAAGAGTCAAGTGTTTTTTTATTTAAAACAACGCACACATCTAAAAATTCTCCTCCTTTACTCTCTCCCCAATTCTGACTGAAACATTTATAAGTGGAGGAATTTTGGTAAAATAACTTTAAAATGCCGTCATTCTCCATAATTTCTTTGATAGCAGCATTATCATCAAAACACTCCACAATGCTACCCACCTCTTCCGAACAAGAGTGGATAGATACCCTTAATCTTGACGAGATAAAGTCACAGACAACAGTCGGACATCTATGACTATGAGATAAAGTATCTGTATCAATTTCGAACCCAGCCTTAGAAATCTCTCCTAGCCACCTGTCTATATCTGAATGAATTCCTTTTCCTGTGTTACCTCTTTTTGATGTACTGAATGTTTTTTGATAAAAATCCCCTAAAAGAAATACATCAGCTTTTAGCTCTGACAAACTCAGCATCCATTTGAAGTCGTCAGACTCAAAATCTTGACATTCATCGATAAATACATAATCAAAAAATTTATCAATTCTATCCAGATAACTATTATCGAATGCAACATTATTACTGTTTATAGTCAACTCTCCCTTTAGTAGAGAGTTTGAGAGTTGATTGTGAATAATTCGTCCATCTTTGCTTACAGAACTATTATCAAATTTGTTCGTTTTTTGGTAATCAAAAATGATTCCCTTTGGTCGTCTACCTAAGTAAGGAACTAGACAAAAATTATAGAGAAATTCGAATACTCCAAAAATATGAGTATTTTCTGGAATGTTCCCATACTTCTCACAAAGCCTATCTTTTAGAACTTCCTGATTCTTTTCTGTATATGTTATAATCAGATTCCGTTTTTCAGGTTGTACTTTTTCAATTATCGTTCTTGTTTTTCCGCTTCCAGCAACCGCATGAATTAATCGTTTTTCACCCATTCTATAGCCTCTTTAATATAATCTGGTATATTGAATGATTCCTGTAATGAATCATTAAGTTTTGTTAATAGTCTGAGCGCAAACTCTGCTTTTTCTCGAAGCATAAATTCTTGAATGTTATCAGTAAGGGTGATTCCTAAAGAATCTATTAAATCTGAATTTTTATTATATAGACACACCTCAAACGTACGATTGGTATCGATGCTGTCAGAGAACACCTTAATGTTGTCATAACTATCATACTCCGAATACCTATCCAGCACTTTCGATTGATAGTCACCATCATTATCTGTAATTACTGCAACTTTTTTATCAGTAAAACCTTTTGCGATTTCTAAATATCTCTTAAAGCTTAAGCCGTCGACAGAGATAATAGCTACACCGCAATTCGACGCATCCTCAGAGTGAATAATTTCGAAAAACTTTTCCATCAAAATATACTCAGCGTTTCCTTCTACTAAGATAACTTTTTTAGACAGAATAAAATTTAAAAGGTTTTGGTTTGTTGATTTTTTGAAAAATTTAACTGTATCAGGGCTTAAATCAGTAACTTTCGAAGTCTGACCCTCGTTAACAAATATTAAATTGTCAACGCCAAGTCTTGAGGTTATCATATTTGAGTGTGTACCGATAAATACCTGAACATTCGTATCCTCGCTTAGTGTATTTACTAGTTTTTGTAAATTTAGGTAGCTCAAATGATTTTCAGGTTCTTCAATCAATAATATTTTAACCCTATCTTTTAAAGATTTATAAGAGTTTTCTACACCCAGTAGCACCTTTTCGCCTTGACCGTGATTTTTAATATCCACTCCGTTTTTTGCAGCAGAAATAGTGTCTCTGAAAGTTCTCTCAGATTCTTCGAAGTGTAGCGTAAATTCCGAATCCACTGACTCTATTAAATTATCATCTCGTAGAGCGTTTATAAATGAAAGTGAGGATTCTCTATATCTATTATTAACCTTAGCTCGATTCGTTTCATTAATAGAGCTCAAATAGACCTCATCAATTCTTTTCCGAGTTTCGAGATTTGTATCTATCAAGCTTGTGTTAACGGTACTATACAAAAATTTGAACGGCTTAGAGTGAGAAAAATACGATTCCCCAGCAAACGTCAAAAACTCAACTTTGTAAAATTCATACGGAAAGACGTTCCAAGCGTTGCCCGTTAGAATTTCCTGAATTTCTTGACGGTAATCAGAATTGGGAGTGATTTTCAGACAAATTCCATACGCCTTTATCTTTTTTGAATTATGAACGCCTTCAATTTTGTAATTTGCTGCTATTTCTGGATTATTCTCATCAAAATATAACTCAATAAAGGTCTCTGGAAGTTGTCTAAAATTCCCTTTTTCGGCTAAAAATTTCGAAACAGCTGTTGAATTCATTAGACTAGCAAGGCTAACTTTTTCAATTTGAGAATGACTACCGCTTAACACTAGTCCTATGGCTTGGAGAAGCGTTGATTTTCCTGCGCCATTTTCGCCGATAAAAATATTTTTACCGCCATTGCATAAAATTTCCGTAGTAGTAAATCGTTTGAAATTTTGTAAAACAATCCTTGAAATCATATAACTATCTCACCCATTATTTACAATCCTCTCAACTCTTCCTTCACTAACTCTTCACTCACCGTATGATTATAAAATGGTAAGCCAATAATGCGATAGCGGTCATCATCCACCAGAGTTCTGGCTTCATCTCGTTCTGAAATTTGCAACAAGAATTTCTGTTTCCAGCCTTCCTTGCTATTTTCGAAAGTATTATCACTATCTAAGAATTGTCCACCCTTTGGCTCGATGAAAATCTGCCATGAGACATTTCCTGTTTTCTTGTCGTTGGCAAACATCAGAAAATCAGGCTCGAATGCACGCCCATCTTCAAAGCTATAAATCTTAACAGCTTTTTCATTGCGAAGCAAGTAAATGTCCGTCCACTTTTCTTCTAAATCCGCCATCAATTCCTTAATTACTCGAACCAACATTTTTTCTTCGTCAGTTCCAAAGTTGTCATCATAAGCATACCAATCAAAAGCGTCTAAATCTTCGAAATACTGGGTTTCTGTGCGGTTTTTCTGAGACAATCCGAACTCCGCATCGCTTCCTTGATTAACTGTGAATTTACGCTTGATGTTTGCCTCAAATAAATCCTGAATTCTATAAGCCGTGAACTCATTCGAGCCATAAAATCTTTCTTCAAGTGCCACCAAGTCTTTTTCGATATAATGTAAGAGTTTTTCAGCGATAAATAGTTTGTGCTCTTGGCTCAGTTTTTCTACCGCCATTTTATCTCCCTCGATAATCAATTCGATGTTTTCCAGCATCATGATAAAGCCATCGAGACTTTGTAGACCAGGAAATGCCTTGCTAAGGTTTTCGAAAGTATAGACTTTGTTTCTGTTGATTGCTGCTCGAACAACGTGCGGTTCAATCTTCTTGCCAAACTTGTAAGGCAAACTGACAATATCTTCCGAGCCCAATACAATATCCTCACCTTCAAAAGCACCAATATCACGGCTGGATTTCGTCGGCAAGCTCACCTCAAAACGAGTCGGAATAATAGAATCATCCAAGAGAGATAGCTGTTGCTCCTCAGCCAACTCTTTTCGGCTCAAACGCTTATTCATCCAAACAAGCCCGTCCGTATAAGTACGAGTCTTCTTAAAACTGTCTTTCAAACGAAGTTCACGCTCTACCAAATTTTGGTCGTCGTAAATACCAGACTCACGCAAGACTTGCTTGAGCTCAGAAATATAGCGTGGATTGTTAGCAGAGTGATAGTGAAGTTGTTCAATGACACGCAGTTCATGAAGCTCATTTTCATCGAATTTTCGAGTGAATTTCTCATCTAGATTGTTGCCAAAGACAAATGGATAATAGCGAGCGCCACGTCCAATCAATTGCTTTTCGGCGTTAGTCGTTGAACCCGCCACAAAGCCATTCTTGGTTACTTTTCCATCACGAGTGTCATAGAGACGGACAATATCGAAGAGATTCAGTACATCCCAGCCCTCGTTGAGCATATCTACAGCAAAAATCGCTCGAATCTCATTTTCAGGATTTTCAAGTGTATTTAATTCCACCAAGTTATTGCTAGTTTTATTTTTCCCATCAATCAAGAGCAGGCGTTCGAGTCGAAAATCTTCTTGTAGCTCTGCTATCAAATCTTGGTCTGATAACCCTGATTGATCAAAAAAGTCAAAAGCTTGTTTCAAAATGCCATCTTGGGCTAACTCACGCTGAGCGACAATTTGTTGCACACTTAGATTTGTCAGCAAATCCAAAAAACTATCCAGATTGCCCTTGCTCTCTGCAATCTTCTGTGATTTGAACATGACTAGAGGTTTCAAGTTGATACCGTTTTTTAGAGCAATTTTTTTGCGGAACTGACTGATAAGAATAGCTTGAAGCATACGTGCCGACACGTCACTATCCACCAGATGAAAAAGAACATCTTTGGAATACTTATCCCGACGAAACTCTTTCAGATCATACTTATAAAGCAAATGCTTTTCGTACTTTTGGGCAATAGCCTTGTTATTTAGGTCAATAGTGGCCGTAAATTCTAATAGACTAGACTTTTTAGCCGTCTTTTGAATGTTTTCAATGGTTGATGTCCAGCTGGTGTTATCCTTTTTCTCGCGAGCATTCAGCCCTGCATTAAGATGGTGGGCTTCGTCAGCTAATAACACAACTGAAATATCTTCGAACTGCTCATAAGACAAGCGATTTTCTCTCGGCGTGTTCAAATCTTGGTGGAGCTTTTGAATAGTCGTAAAGACAATGTTAATCGCATTTGGATTACTATCAGAAAAATCCGTAACCTCTCGCACAGGTATAACTTGATTATTGAGCACGATTTTTTCCGCAAAGAGATACTTGCTTGCTCCAGCTGTCAAAAAGTTATCACGGGTTTTCGTCAAGATATTCTCATTATTTACAAAGAAAATGAAGTTGCGCTCCCCTTGTTGATATTTTTCAAGAATGAGACCGGCCATGATAAGAGTCTTGCCCGATCCTGTCGCCATATTATAGAGGACATGCTCGGGACTCAAGCGATTTTTGGTATCTTCCTTGTAATATAAATACCGCCCCAAGGCTTCCTTCTGGTAGGCACGAAGAGGGTATTTGAGGTTTTTCTCAAGTTCGGTTGGAAAATTTTCCTTGAAGTCAATAAAACCATTGGCACTTGCCATGTTATAGATTTCATATAGAAACTCCATACTTACTCCTCCCCATAAAAGGCACGATTCAAACGTTTATCTTGTTCAGAGATACTATAAGATTGATCGTCTATATCGCAATAATTGACATAGAGATTATTGTGGTCGATAATCTCCGACAAAATTTGTTTCTGTTCCGCCAAAGATAGTTTTTCAAATTCGCTTGCTTTCAATTTTTTAGGGTCAATGCGGTAAGACAAGAAGGATGACGTTTTTGCCGTGTTGAATAATTCAAACAATTCCTCGGTCGTGGTTGCTTTCAAAATCGACTCTTTAAAATCTTGAGCATCATTTTTCAATTCTGCATAAACGAATGAACCACCGCCTTGCCAGTTGACATCTTTGGAAACGCCTGTCGAATCTCCTCGAATAACATTGTTTAAACGTGTAACGATTTTATCTTCGATATAATCCATTTGTTCGATACTAATATACTGTCTTTTCATTTTATGTGCAGTAGCAGCAGTCGAACCTGAACCACCGAAGAAATCTAAAATGATATCCCCCTCACGAGTTGTATAATCTAGTAGCATTTTCAATAGTTTTTCAGGTTTCTTTCCACTATTCAGTGCTACACCTCCCTCATGGCGAATATTGCCATAGTCCCCTGCAAAATCAGCAAAGTTAACAATCGGCAACAATTTTACCGCCTCTCCATTCAAAATTTGTTTTTTTCGCTCCAGTGGCATTCCCGAAAACATCTTTCCACGAGATGCCCCTGCTTTTTGAGGATTGGTATAGTATCTGTACCCTAAACCATCATCACCACGTCCATAAATCTTATACAGTGCACCATTACCATCTATGTCAACACGCGGTTCGACAATAGATTGATAGACTTGACCATAACTCATCTTTGAATAAATAGAGCCTGAAATCCACGTTTCTTTTAAGGCATTCATATTCGGCTCCACTTCTTTAAGACTCCATTGCCCTTTCTCGAATATCTCAACCTTATTACCAGCAATTTCCTCAATTCTACCTGACTCTAATTCTTGAATTTGCCACATAAACTTATCATCGGTATATGGAACGGTAGGTTGTATAGCTTCAAACTGAGTTGCATCTTTAGCATACATAAGGGTATATTCAATCAACGGCTTAAATGACATTGTTTCTGTTGCAATGGACTTATCAGCATATCGAACTTGAAAGTTAAATTGAGTTAAGAAGTTTTCTTTTCCAAATATTTCATCCATCAAAACTCTGAGATAGGCTTGTTCTTTATCGTCAATCGAAACATATATTGCCCCCTCTTTCGACAATAATTCCCTCGCAACTTCAAGTCGGTTTTTCATAAAAGTCAACCAAGTTGAATGATTAAAACTGTCATTATAGCCAAAACTATCACTGCCTGTATTATAAGGAGGGTCAATATAAATCAACTTGATTTTGCCAGCAAAACGCTTTTTCAAACTATGTAGAGCAATGAGATTATTCCCCTTAATAAGCAGGTTGTCCGTGTCTTTAAACTCTGTCGCCTCATGCTCGCCATCAGCGTCAAATCGTTTGAAATTAGTCAGTACTTTATCATCCAAAAGGCGGTTGATTTCAGTTGGCGCAAGGGTTTCGTTAAAGAAAATCTCCTGACGTTTGGCATCGTCCTTGGTCTGCCCGCCTTCTAATACACAGTCTTTATAAGGGAAATTGAGGACAACTTCGTTATTTTCTGACAAGTAGCGATTATCGCTAGTCGCAAGCCCAATCTTGGTCTTGTATGCCGTAAAGCTATCAGGCAAAAACTCCTTATTATTGAGGAACTGCAGAAAATTATCTTTTTTGAAAATCAAGATACCTTCTTCAAGCGTGCTGAAAAAGTGGTTTGAAATAGTAGGCTCACTCATCAAAAGATTGAGTAACATAGAATCATATTGTCTTGCCAGTTCTGCCAGTTTATTCTTGTTTAGTGCGCCCTCTACTAAAAATTCTTCCTTCTGCAATAGTAGTCGCTCTAGTTCTTGCTTCATAACCTTAGGTTTCCTCTCAATTTGTTTCATCAAAGGAGCTATTAGGATTCCGTAGTTATGAATATATCTAAGGAAGAGAGCTCACTTCGGATTTATGTTTTAACTATATTATAGCATGTTGGAAGCGATTCTTGAGAAAAGAAAAAGACCCACAACTGTGGGTCGAAGGTAAATTAATAGATGAATACCTCTTTCGGAAGTGCTCTCATCCTAGCCGCATGCTTAGCTCCAGCAACATCTATTTTTCTAACCTCCTTTCTCATTTCTGCTAATTATTTGTTAACCTTGATGATTTCTTCTCGTGTCATAACATTGCTATTTACTTTGCAATGAGACGGAGTTTTAGTCTTCTTTGGCATCACTTAATCACTTCTTTCGTATTTGTAATGTACTTATGGTTCTCTTGAAGCAAATCTTCCGAACTATTATTAGGCAAATCTAAGTCCCTCCTTATTGAAATCAATTATGCACTTTTTCTACTCCTAGAAAAACTTTTCTCTTTGAAAGTCTCAAAAAGACTTTTCATAATAATTTAATTTAACTACCTACTCATAACTTGAAATTTAAAAATTAAGCGAATAAAAAGGAGCTCTATTAAGACTCCTTTTTAGTATGTACATAATTATATTTATGTATTATTTTGCTTTGTTTTCACTACTAGTCTAGGCATAATGCAGTAAATAAAGACATGCTTTTTTGATTGATTTTTGTTTTCATTTTTTCTCCTTTTTGATTTATTCTTTAGACGGTGCTCCACCTTTTTGTGTTTTAGGGTCAATCACCATACCAACTTGTGGTTGGGTATCCCCTAGAATAATCGACGCTGGACTCAAGAAATCACCGTACTGGAAGACTTTCGTTTTCCGACGTTCAAAGTGAATATGTGGTCCAGTAGCTGCACCCGTTTGTCCAACATATCCGATAAGTTGGCCTTTTTTGACCTTATCCCCTTTCTTAACAAGAGGAACATCACGCATATGTCCATAATAGATAATAGTGCCATCTGGAAGAGTGTGCATCACGTGGTTACCGTCGATATTCATCGCCTCTTCATTGACCTCTACTACTTCACCGTCTGTTACGGCATAAATTGGAGAGCCTTCTGGTGCTGCAAGGTCCATTCCTGTGTGTCCTGAACCAGCATTTGGTCCACCTGCATTAGCTGCTGCACCGAAAAGTTGGGTAATGGTATAAGGAACATCAAGTGGCTGACCAGTATCAGTGCTGAGATTACTACTATCGCTGTCGCCACACGTATCTGCATCTACTTCTTCCTTGTCATCATCCTTATCCTTCTTGTCTTTTGACTCTTTTAGACGATAGACATAGACTTTTCCGTAGTCCATAGTAATACGATCTCGATATTGACCATAATTATTCTCTGCAATTCCATCTGTCGAAGGGGAACATTGGATAATATTTTCCTTATCCTCTACAAGCATGGTCTGTCCTTTATCTCCGGAGCTACTTCCTTTCGTCCCCCAGATAATGACATCTCCTTTTTCACGGTTTTGAACATCATCTTTGGACGACCAGGCACCCTCATACACTAACTCATAACCATTGTCTTTCAACCAGTCGTGTTCTGAATCGGTATCTACTGGAGATCCAGATTCTTTAGCACCACCGTCAACAAGGGCATAATAGAGAGCAGATGAATGGTCATAGCTATCTGGCCCAGTACGAGCATCACGAGAATACTTGACCTTCCCTAGCTTATCCTTATACCACTTGATAGCTTTGTCAGTATCAATAGTCTTTTTATCCTTATCGCTGTCTTTTTTGCTATCCTTGTTGCTAGAGTCACTTGATGAACTGCTTGAACTGCTATTGTTATCGCTATCATCATCTTCGTTGTTGCTATCTTCTTCATCGTCGTCACCGTCATCATCATCTGAACTTTGACTACTTGACGAGGAGTTATTGGAAGAAGCTCCACCACCACCAAACGCCTTTTGGAACTTGGCATCATCGTACTTATATTTACTTGCTTCGAAGACTTCCGCAAACTTCCTTGCATCCGCCTTCTTCTGATCTGGTTTGACATAAGCCATATTACCTCGTTCGTAGGCATTCCATGACATAGCAGTTTCATCGATATTGGTTTGTTTCGCAAACTCCTGGAATGACCAGTTATGGCCAGATTCGTCATAAGCTGGGTTCCAGTCACCTTTTGAGATGGCATCGATAACAAAGGCAACCATCTTATCAGCATCTTCCCAATCTGGACTATTAAGAGGTGCATATTTCGTGTAGGGGTCAAACTGGAAGATTCCACCACCACCAAGTGTGTTAGATGTCCCACCTGTCGTTGGAACAGCTCCCTTTGAAATGGAGTCATTGATACCACCACCATAATGCCCTTGGGCACGTCCAATGATGTCATAGCTCCCTTCAGAGTTTGCCCAACCAACAGCACCTGCAGCAGATTCCCCAGACAATCCAGCATTCACAAAAGCCATAAAGACTTTGTGGGCATTTTCATAGGCTTTTGTCCCCTTCGTAAAGGGATCAGAGTCGCCAGCAGATGCTGAATCTGTTTTAGTAGAAGTCGATTGAGGCTTAGAGCCATCATCATCTTCTTCATCATCGTCTTCTTCATCGCCATCTTTTTGGTAGGTTACACATTGGGCGTTAGTCTTGCTACCTTTCCCACCGGAAGTACTAATTGTCCCCATTAAACCAGTGATAATTGCAATTAAGATAACCGCAAAAGTTAAAATAGTTCCTATAATAATGGTTGTCTTCACTCCAAAAATCGTTAGAAGAACACGAGCAGCTTTATCACCTATTCGTTTCAAATATCTTAGTCACCCCCTTAATGAAGTAGTGCGGTTAGCCAATACCAACCAAATACAAGTAAAAGTCCTAGGGCAAGAAAGATACTTTGTTTAATGAATTTTCGATTTCGTTTTTGTTGTTGCTTACGCATCCAAAATGAATCTTCATCTGAATAATAGTCTTTGTGACGTTCCACTTGCAAATTATAATAGTCTGTCACATCCTCCTTGACACTGGATAATCTTTCTTTACCACGCGCAATGAGACCTTGTTTTTTCTCTTGCTCACGTGAAATACTGTCCTCATCAAAACCGCCATAATAGGTATCGTAAAATGCTGAGTAATCTACTTGCTCTTCGAGGTTTTCCGGATAGTCTTGGTCTTGATAACCATTAGGAGAATCTAGTTCTAGTTCACGTTGAATATACTGACCATCTCGTTTAAAACGATAAGATACCATATATTAAAACCTCCTTAAGCCAATAATTGGCATTTTTTGTGGAGCAATATAGAGTTTATCTGTTACAGTTACCTTAGAAAAAGGTACACCTTTAATTCTGAAAGTACGGTGTAACTCTTTAACAACGAGACCAGCTTTATAATCTTTTTCTGTCACTTCTTCCTTAAAGAGTTCTTCATAAGCTGATACCTGAATCAAGTCTAGGAGACGATAAGCAGATTGATAAGCATAATAGTTACTTCGATTGGCCAATCTCTTTTCAAAAAGAGGTGAATATTCCTTTGAGAAGAATGATACGATCTTAACAGCTCGTTTTCTATGGTTATATTCTAGTTTAGCCATAACCCATGCAAGCCCCCAAGTCACTAGCGTGATAAAGCCCCAGGTGTTCATCAAACAAATAGGAAGAAGACTAAACATAAGGATACGCTTTGCTTTCTTGATACGTTCACGTCTCCTACCAGTAAGTAGCTGATAAATGGCTACAATCAAGGCACAAAACACATATGGTGTATAGGCAATAGCCATAAAATGAACACCATAGGCGAATAAAAGTGTCTGATAGAGCATAAGATAGCTATAGAAACCAACCAAACCAAGAACTAAACTAATAAGGAAGGAAACTATCCTAAAGAAACGTAGTGTCTTAATGTCATAAGCTATATTGTTAACCCATAGAGACATTTGCATTAGTGTGGTCATTGATTAATTTTCCTCCTCTGGTGCTTCTTCTGTTTCAAATATTCTCGACTCAAATCGAGCAGGTTCTTGGTAGATAATCATGGCTGAGTACTCATCCACTTGCTGACTTCCAAATAAGCCACATAAACTACTTAAAAGATGTGTTTTTCGCATCTGATAAGTAATATCAACAACACGACAGGTCTTTTTGTAAGCCAAGATCTCTAAGTAATCATTTACAATTCTTTCCAAATCATGCGGATTATCCTCTGTCAGAATTTTAGTTTGTAGTTGGAATGCCTCATCAGAATATGGTTGCTGTAGGTTCATTGTATTTCCCCCTTTCACCATTTCTAAGGTAAGAATGCATAGCGAACATGTTCATCATACGGATACTTACCATAAGACCTATTATCCGCTAGTTGATGGTTGAAGACTAAGTTCTTGACAGAAGCAATATTTAGGAAGAAATCACCATCTCTTAAATATTTAAGTGACGAAAGTTCACTCTCGGTCATTTCCCCTTGTAAAGCATCTGCTAGACGAGGGATAGTCAAATCACCTAATTGAGAAAAGACACGATACGTCATCATAGAGAAAATTGCGCGTGTCGCTAAAACGTAATCCACTGCGTCCGTAGAGTTTGCATTCAAGAGGATGTTATCTAACGAACTCATTTCCATAATAAATGCAGAATAGTTACTACTTACATTCTCAATCAAATCCTTTAGAAAGTTAAGAGACTCTGAATAACGATAATCGAAGAGCTTATGTGCTCCGTTAATGGTAATAATGCTATGAGGTCGTTGGCTCTTATCTCCCCCGATAATCCCTCTACGGAAATACTCAGAGACCCTTCTTTCATTTGCTATAGCGTATGATGAAATGATAGATAACACTTGGTAAAGCTGAATATTAAGAAGTTCAGTATCTTGAATCCCAGAGAGGTCAAAGGTTACAACTTGTTCATTTGAGAAATCTTCAAACTGTGAGGTCGCATTTAAGAAGCGATAATCCCCCAAGAGACCAGAGAAAGCATTATACAGGCTATCATAACTTTCAGCATCAATTTTATTTCCCTCTGCGATTTTATCCTCTTTAAGCTTGTTTAAGCGTTCTACCCAATGAGATAGAGTCGGATAATCTTCTGGAATAACATTCGTAATCGTTAAGTCTTCTTGGTCCATGACTTCTGCATTACGGTTCCACAGACTACGGTCTTCATAAAAGTCGTTTAAAGCAGACGACAAATTATTGAGGTCAGAATTCTTTAACCCTGGATCAAGAATTTGAGCCAAAGCACGTAGTTTATTACGGTGGGCATAGAAAGACTGGACCTGGTCCGTTGTTTCTCCATCTGCAGAGGAAGCCGTCGCAATAATTTGCATGAGGTTAATATGATTTCGATTATTAGTACCAGACATCTTAACATATCGACCACCTTGAAGTTCCGTAAGTTCTTTTAAGTTACCAGTAAGGTCAATGTTAAAAATGGTATGGCCTTTAGCAAAATAGGTATCAATCAAATTACCTAGCAGTTTCATTTTCCCGTTTCCTGCTCCGGCAATCAGCATTGATGGAATTTTACGTTCCCTATCTTCATGCAAAAGGTCAAAGTTAACCACACCACCAGTACGTGTTTCTCCTAAGTAAACACCATAGGTATCCATTAAGTTCGTATGATTAAAAGGATAGCCAGCACCTAAATCCCAGACGGATGCTGCTTGTCCTTTTCGACGTAGTGGAGTGTCTTCCAAACGAGATGCTGGAATAAAAGCTGTGTGATATTCGACGTCTTGCATGCCATCTGAAGAAGAGATAGAATACTGATTCAACTGTTGCTTGAGGTCAGCTTCTCGTTCTACCAGTTGCTCCAATGTGTTTGTAGCTAACAAAAAGCGAGTGTGAATTTTTTTAGAAGGAACATTGTTACCAAGTTTTTCGCGATAGTCTAACAAAGAACTAATACGCATCTTATCATCTGCATCTTGTGCAGCCTTTGTATTTTGCGTTGCTAACATATTAGAGATAGCTTTTGAGGCTAATTCTGACATTTCGCTATTTGAAGCATGTTCTAAAGACATAAAGCTGATAACATTATCAACAAGCATTAAATCGCTCATCCAGAAGTCAGGTAAACCGTGTTCTGGGTATCGGTCATATGGAACATGAGCAATCTTATAATAACCGTTTGCTTGTCTCCAATATCTATCATCATATTTAAAATCTGGAATATCACTTTGAATCCTACTAATAAGATTGAGGTCATAACCCTCTCGAATATATTTCTTGATTTTTCGTGAACTTAAATCCATGTAAACTCCTTCTAATACTGGTTAGGCGAAACATTCAGTGAATCATTAAAGTTGTAATATTGAGTCAACAACTCTTCCTTCTTTTCGACAGATACAACTTTAGGGGCAAATCCGTGGCTCGAAGCAATAGTTAGTGTGGTACGTGTATTGGAATCAATTTCAGCCAAAGTATCTCCAAACACCCAAATAAAGAACTCGATATTTTGTTGGTTGATCGCAATGACTTGTTGGACGAGGTATTTTGTTTTCAAAATATCTTCTCGTTGTCTAAGTTGATAAATAAGTCTCTCTTTACGTGCAATTGTGTCAAGATCATCACCATCATTGATAATCAATTCTGGAGCATTCTGCTCTTGTTTGACTTCATCTAGAAGACGTAGCAATTCATTTGATTGACTCGAGACATCTGTTGGCAATTTTGTTGTCTGAAGCATCATGTCAAAGGTAGTACCAGACAGAAAAAGAGTAAAGCCTACCTTAACAGCTGCTTGTTCTTCGTTAGACATCGCTTGAATATCTTGCCCAAACACCTCAAAAATCTGCACATAGCCTGAATAGCCATTAGCCAATCGTATCGGTTGATTAGGATAGCCATATAGAATAGACTTCACATCAGTTATCGCAACAGTGTCTATGAAATCTCTACGTTTTTTCTTATTGAGTGGAACATACACAAACTCTTCTCCAGTACGTTCACCAAGGTCTATACTTTCAAATTGTGTTTGCTTTTCCTTCTTCTTCGCTTGTTTTCTTTTACGTGCCTCTTCTTTTTTCTGTTTCTTAAGTTCTTTATTTCGTTTTCTAAGTTCTTTTTTTGTTAATACTGGTTCTTCAATTAAACCTGACATATGATTTCCTCCATAAACATTATTTTCCACTATTCTATAAAACAACACAGGGCGTTCGTAACCCAGTGACACCTATTAGCTACTCATACTTCTCCATTATTTTGACTATTTACTTCTATTTAGGGCTCTCTGTCCTTGTCTAGCTACTTAAATCCTGTTACAATCAAATAAACACAATCGCAATAATCTTTTTTAGGAGGGTTTTAGGATGCTAGATTTTTTACAAGATTTCTACTTTTCACTCTATATAAGCACTTGGACCTCGTTTAAATGGCTACTACTTTCGGTTCTTATTGCCATGGGCTGTTGCCTTGCCACTTTTTTGTTCGAATTCAAAGGCAAAACTGCACAACTGATTTGGTTGAAATTCTCGATGAGTTTAACCGCTATATTTGCCTTATTTTGTCTATTTATGACACTTCATGGCATCATTCGTTCTATAGGCCTCTTTTTAGGAGCTATCTCTAGTTTCTTTTATCCATTGTTTGGCTTATTGATTGTAGGTGGTATTATTCTATTCATCATCAGTCTTTTCAATCCATTGTTCTTATTCTTCATGGCAAAGAAATAATGAGAGGAAACCTATTCAGCCGATGCTATTATGTTAAGAAAATAAAAAAACAAACCACCTTTGAAAAAGTAGTTTGTCTATAATCTAAGAGAGGTAGTCCAAGGCTGCCTCTCTTTTTTATATTGGCCAGACTCCAAACGGCGAGGAAGAAAGTAGCTAGTCAAATAAAACTTTATATTAAATGTCCTATGTAACACATATATTTTTTTAAATCGTAACTGTCATTACTTTTTTTAAAAAGTTTATTGAAATTGATTCAAATTTTCATCATAAAAAGTAAATCTATGAAAATATATGTTAAAATCATACTATAAAATCCAAGGATATAAGATGTTATAGCCATTTCCTAATCAAACATAATTAGATTGTATTAATTATAGATAGAAAACTGAACATATTTAACCACTTATCAAGCGGTCTTGATTCCACTTTTGAAATAGTAAAAAATGAAAAAATACTATTATGATAGAAATAACAAATATAATCATAAGTGGAGTGTTATCTATTTTTTGTTGGTTGAATAGTGTATCTGATACTCTCAAAAACCATGCCCATGGGATTAGAAACCATACCTTATCACCGAGACTCGTTTCACAAAACGCAGCAATAATGACTCCCATCATTGAAATACCTAATGCCACACCTGTGCTAAATAAATAACTAATAATCTGATTAAGCATATATGCTATATAGCCCAAAATAATATAAAATAAACTAATCAAAATAAGTAATCTTAGAGATACAACTATACCAATAGTTTTCAACAAAAAGATAAATATAGTAATTGAAACTATTAAAACTATACAATAACATAACCACAAAAATACCAATTCAGCAAAAAATGGCTTATAATTCGATTGTGAATACCCTAACAAATATTTAAATTTCCCAGATGATTCCTCCAAATTTTTTAGTTGAATATTCACAATACTAGAAGCAAAAGGAAGAAGTACTCCTACTATTTGAAAGTAAGAAAATAATACCATCCTGCTTTGTAACCCTCCACGTTGATTCCAATATAGGAACAAAAGTAGTGGAAATAATAATGCGGCTAAAATGTGTACTAGCAAATAAGAAGTGTTTTTTATTTTTAAAAAACTAGAGTATATATATGATTTCATGACTATTTAACCTGTCTTTTGAAAGAGATAGCAGATAGTTCGACCAATAAAATGAAAAAAGTAATCCCTAAGAAAAATGAAACGAAAATCATTGAATAATCAGGAATATATTCAGATCCAATAGGTATACCATTTATTCTCATTTTTGTCATTGGTTCAAGTAGCTTCAATGACCAATCATAAGGAAACAAATACCATGTATCTAAGAGAGAAAAACTTGTACCAATAATTAGTGGTGATATTGTATTAATAATCATAGCAAAATACAAATTAGTTTTTCTTGATAGCCATAAAATAAATGGAATTTGCCATAATGTTGTCAACCAAATCAATAAAATAGTTAATAGCATCCTACATATACTAATAAGACTTGGTGTGGGTAAAATTAAACCAATTAAGATAAGTATTAGGCTTAAAATCATACTAATTATTAAATTTAAAAAAGCTACCAATATGATTCTTGCGTATTCTACCTTTTTTAAATTAACATTCCTTGATAAATAAACAGAATACTTATTTGAATCTAATTCCAACTTATTTAACAAAGCGGAATTTACAGCTATAATTACATTAATCCAAATAACCCCCCACTGATTCACGGTGGTTTCTGCAGTTAGACTTAATACTTCCTTACCACCCAATGATGAAAACAATAAAGAAAGAGTGACACAAATGAAAGGGAAAATAAAAATTAACCTAAAAATACTCGTATTCTTTATTTTAATTAAATTTGATAAAAAAACTTGTTTCATAATCTCCTCCCTTTTTCATATATAATTTGATTATTAAATAACTCCTCAAGATTCTCAGAACCATCATATTCCTTCTCCAGTACAATCTTTCCTTCATAAATAAAACCAATAAAATCAGCTAGATGTTCGACCTCTGAAAGAATATGACTTGAAATCATGACTGTCATCCCATCTGATTTAAATGACTCTATAATTTCCCTTAATTCTTGAATTCCAATAGGATCCAACCCGTTGGTAGGCTCGTCCAATATAAGTAATTTAGGTGAATTTATTAAAGCGATAGCTATTCCTAACCTTTGCTTCATCCCTAGAGAAAATTGCTTTACTGGTCTCCTATCAATGTTTCCTAAACCTACTTTATTTAATAGCGGAAGTATTGTACTATTTGAAATACCAAGCATTGTTGTAACTACTTTCATATTATCGTATGCGCTCAAATTCTTGTAAAGTGGTGGTTCTTCAATAATACTTCCAATTTTCTGCAAATCTCGACGTGACCATTCTCTACCTTCAAAAGTGATAGAACCACTGGTTTTATTAATTAAACCAGTCAAAATTTTCATAATAGTTGATTTTCCAGCACCATTTGGACCTATTAAAGCATACACTTTTCCCTTAGGAATATTCATATTGACATTATCTAGTACCGTTCTCTTACCATAAGATTTTCTTAAGTTTTGTATTTTTAACATATTGATTACTCCTATTCTATATACTGTTGGGCATTTAGTGTGTAATAAGCAAAACAATATACCTTCTCTTCAAATTCTCTATTAATCCCATTTAATCGGTTCATTGATAAGTGTAAAAAACTTCCTACTAAATTAAATTTTGTATTATATAGATCATTTGTACTATCGAATCGATTAGTTGTCTTTAAATCTAGGTCGAAATCTTTGATTGTATTTTTCATCTTATATTTCCTCTCTTATTTATATGTCCGATATATTTACGATGTCATTATTTCATCTTAAGTTCAGAATCTGTTCAGAAAAAAAGCATTTGGACAGAAAATTTCTTACAATTTTCTGTCCAAATACTTTAAATTATATCTATTTCTTCTTAATGGATAAAATTGCACTTGCTCCCCCTCTTGCTGGGTTTACCAACTGAAGGTGCCCTCCATGCTTAATAGCAACACCATTAACAAAAGCTAATCCAATTCCGTAATGCTTATTTCCTCTACTATTATCTTCTGTGTAAAACAATTTAGTGCCATTTTTCAAAGTACTATCATTAAACTGGGGACCATTGTTCCATACTTCAAAATAAATGAGAGTTTCCGATTCAGATAATATGACCTCTATTTTCTTATTTGAAAAGGGTGTAAATCTAATTGCATTAACTAGAAGATTAGATATTGCCCGTATCAAATTTTCTTCTTCTCCATAAAAAGAACTGCTTACAAGGTGATTCCCAATAGAAAATTCAACATCGTTTATATTCAAAAGATCATCAACCTCAAAATGTAACTCACTTAGCAGTTCTTCAACAACTATCAACTTTGCTCCTCTATCTTCTGAAAGCATCCGAGTATAGGAAATCAATGAGTCGAAATAGCTCTCAAAAACAGAAATACTATTATCCATTGAAAGAACATAACTTTGTTGACTAGTTGTTAAGGACGTTAATTCTAATAACTCAAGGTTCCCTTTTAAAACAGTTAAAGGTGTCTTTATATCATGAGAGAGAGCAGATATTTGAAATGATAAATCTTGTTTCTCTAATTTTTCTCGATCAATCAAATTTTTCAAACCATCTCCCTTTGTATATAGGGTTGCCAGGATATCATCAAATTCCGTTATTTTAGAAAAGTTTTCTTGTTTAGATAATCTATCTATCCCCATTTTATTTGCTATTTTCTTTATTTCTTTAAAATTCGAAGAAATTTCTTTCACAAACCTTGTTGAAGCAACCACAATACTAGTTATTATTCCTAACCCTAGAAAATAAAAAGTCAACATATTATATGGAACATCCCTAAACTTAGGATTAGAAAATTCTGGCATCTCATTATATCTAATAACAATACTATAATCAACATTGTTATAGAAGTCATAATGCACTGTGTCCAAAATTAAGTTATCTTTTTCTTCTACAACTTTTCTGAATAAAGAAAATTCTTTAGGTATGTATTTCCCCTTAATGATTTTATTTACCTTATTATCTAAAATAACATAATCTAGTCCCAAAGATTCCGCATAGTTTGTCAGTTGTTTTATTGTTTTTTTATCTTCAAAATGATATTCCTCTCCAATATTATGGGACGTCACTATGTTTAGCCTTAAGAAAGAAAATGAAATTATATAGATTATTAGAATTGTAATAAAAAAACCAGCACAAACTTCAAAAACTACTAACCATACTCTTTTTTTTATTGAATATTTTTTAGACATCCCACTTATAACCAATCCCACGTACTGTTTTTATTGGATTAATTCCAAAGCTTGCAAATTTCATTCTAATTTGATAAATATACTCTGAAATGGAGTGAAATAATGCTGACGCATCCTCGTCATAGACCTGTTCATATATCTCTTCTTTTGTAAATACTTTATGGGGATAACGAGATAATAATTCCAAAATATCATATTCCCTAGAAGTTAAAGTTAAAGGGATCTTATCGATGTATAGCATACGTTCCTCTAGATAAATTTCTAGAGGAGGAAAGCTCCTTTTATCTCTTTCAATCTTTAACCTTGCTCTTTCTTCTCTCTTCAAATGAGAATTAACCTTAGCTATAAATTGTTTCAAACTAAACGGTTTAACAATAAAATCATCTCCTCCTACGGTTAAAGCTTGGATAATTTCATCGTCATGAGATAAGGCACTAACAAAAATAATTGGAGAGCATACCTCTTCACGAATTTTATAACAAAATTCTATTCCATTTATATTAGGCATCAGAATATCTAATAGAATTAAATCATACCCCTTAAATTTATCAAAAACTATTGGTACTTGTATTTCTTGTAAAGTTGTGACTTGATAATTCTCAATCTCTAAAGCTGTCTTTATAAGTTTTAGAATTTCTTCGTCATCATCAATGGCTAAAATCTTATTCATCATTACTCCTATAATACTATAAGTAACACACAAATTAGTGAGTAACAGCAAAAATTCGATATAAAGGATAAAAACGATTTTCTTTTATATTGTACCATAATTACTTTTTTAATACCTTATTTTTAGAATTTTCAATTAAATATTTCTCAATACAGTTATCAAATTTCTATCATAATATTGGTAAAGTTATAATGTCATGAATCTAATGGCTTTTTCTGATTGTCACATGAATCATCAATAATTTATGACCAACCACTTTATCATCATACTTTCAGATAACTATCCAAGAAGGCACATATCTTGTATATAAGAGGACTCTACTATTTAATTAGTGAGCGTTTTTACGATACCAAATTTCTCTCAGCTCCAATTAAACAAGTAAAATGTTATAGAATATAACTACTGACTGGAATTAATGAAGGTGCTGTCAAATATTCCCAAGGTTATGCAAGCCTTGTTTTGATGCTATCAATAATTATGTGTAAAAACTCAAGCAGATTGAACTGTACCCCAAAAGTTAGACAGAAAAAATTAATTTTTGAGGGTGTTTTTTATGAAGAAAATATCCTATCAACAGTTCAATCAATCATAACTATCTCCATCTTTCATGTAAATATAAAGGGTTTATGGTACAATGATATTGATATACAAGGAGGTATGCCATGACTTTTGATGTAAATGAAGAAGAATTAACAATTTTAGGAATTTCTTTTGATAATTATTCAGATTTTGATACCGTTTGGTATGCTATCGGATCTTCAATGATTGAAAATTATGAGCCTACTGTTCAAGATGTAATTGATTTAAAAACTTATGTCACCAACAAACGAAAGGAATTAAACATTGGCTAAGAATCAATAGGAAAGTTAAAAGAATTATTTATCAGAATACTGATTAAATTGTGAGTTACTGTACTACCTTTCAGTACTGTCTTACCTCTTAAACTAATTCTATACGAACATACGTAATATGTCCCTGTTGGTGTTTATAAGTCAAAACCATCCTTTCTCATACAGGATTAAAGTAAAGACAAACATTCTTTTGATGTTTGTCTTTTTATTTTTTGGCTGTTCTGAATAGGCGTTCTATCATTTCTTTACAGTGTAGTCGTCTGATACTCCGAACAAAGATAGCAATTACAATACTCAACATAGACTAAGAATCTTAACTTACAAGACTGTAGCGAAACTTTGTAAACTAGTTATCACAATTCTCCATCTTCTCCAGCATCAAACTTCTGGAATCGACTGTCACTATCTAAGCTATTCTTCTTTGATAATCTCTGAGTAGGGGAAATAATACTTGACGTACTCCCTTTAGGCGTTACCCTTCCGGCACCATTATTCTCTGCTCTATTATAATTCAAGATACTATCATTGACATTATCTCTAGTACTAGTATAACGTTCTCCGAAACTACTTGAGAAGTCCTTCTTAATTGCTTGACCTACATTCCTGAATTCTGTCCCAACAACCCCCTTACCGGAAGTCATTACTTCTTTTGCTCCACTTATAGCACTATTAAACGTATTTTTAGTGCTAGTTGATAGTTTCCTTCCGGTTACCCCTACCGCTCTTCTTGCTACTTGAAAAGCAGTAAGGTCCTGATCTGTCGTATCAGAAAATGCATTCCAAGTTCCAGCTACAGCACCTGCAGTAGCACCTGCAGCCGACATAGCACCTCGTCTGATATCATTTGTGGTCGACCCTACCACGCTTCCGGCACTCTTAAGTCCTTTTACACCAACTCTGGTTCCACTACTAACACTATTTCTGAGACGGTTAAACCCACTTTGATTTCGTCTGCCAGTAGTTGGATTATACCTACCAACAGCGAAGTTTCTAGCACCGCCACCCATTTTATTAGCAGCCATCGCACCAACAGCCATTGTAGCAACTCCAGCCTTAGTTCCACTTGAAAGGTTAGTATCAATACCTATCCAGCGTTCCAAAACTTTTGAACCTTGAGAAACTGCAAGATAAACACCAAGGTAAACAGCAATCGTCGCAATGGCATGTTGGAATGGATCTAGTCCATCATAGAAACTTCCACCTAGAGTTTTCTTAGCAGCAGACGCTCCTGAACCTAGATTGAGTTTCACTTCGCTATAAGTAATTAAGAACCATTGAGCTACTTTGACGAATAATAGTTGGAACCAGATGGCAGCAATTCCTGTCATAACTTCCTGCCAAACCTCCAAGATTCTCATACTATTTCCGACTGCTGCGTAAGAAACTAGGGGTGAGATAATCACTGTTATAAGCGTTTTGAAAATCACTCGTACCGTAGTCACTAGCAATCCGATGAGAAGGAGTAAAAGAATGATTTGCTGAGTTATCAGTGCTATCCAGTCAACTTTATAGCGAGCATAAGTTGGTAAGAAAGCAGTATTATCAAAACCAAGGAAATAACCTGATTTTGACGTAGTGACTCGTGCATAAGCAATCTTGCCATCTGCATAACGAATGGTGTTGAGCGTAGATCTCATTACATCAGAAAATCCATTGTAAGGTGATTTTGCCTGATTATCTTTCCACTCAGATTCCTCTTTCCAACCAGTAAAAAATATTTTACTAGTTTGAAGAAGAGCAGTTATTGGGTTAGATAAGGCTATACCATTTTTAACTTGTTGCCCCCAATCAACCGAACCGTCTTCTCGCACTCCTACG
This sequence comes from Streptococcus sp. HMSC068F04, assembly GCF_001837455.1. Taxonomy (NCBI): domain Bacteria; kingdom Bacillati; phylum Bacillota; class Bacilli; order Lactobacillales; family Streptococcaceae; genus Streptococcus; species Streptococcus sp. HMSC068F04. The sequence goes on along the minus strand of NZ_KV832531.1, from coordinate 46,155 downwards.
AACTTAGTTATTGAGGATACTCGTCCTTCACGTCCAGAATAGTACTGAAGCATTGCCTTATTGGTTGGACCATATGTTTCAGTAAAATTGGTGAACCAAATATTACCATCTGAAATGGTATTCCAGTTTTTATCACCCGCTATAAAATGAGTATCTTCATTATAGCCTAACTTATCTGTATCAAAATCCATTGCATACAGCATTTCGAGGTCCACCGTATTGCTCCGAAATGGGGTTACAGAAAGCGAAACACTCTGACCACTGCCAGTTATGTCATAATAGGCTAGTCCTACGGTATCTTTAGCAATAGCACTGCCGAACTTTGAAGCAAAAGTCGGTAGTGCAGCAACAGAAAAAGTCACCAGAATCATATGATTGAAGAATTCTCGGTACCTGAAAGGTGCTCCTGCCATTGCCATTATCAGACGAATGAGCGTTACCAAAACAAATAAAGAAATCCCAACAATATGGAGCCACTTATAAACTTGACCAACAAAGCTATCCGACTGACTAATATAATCAAACATCCCAAATAACTTAAACATGTTGAGATAAACCTTCTCAATCGCATAACTAAAACTATAGATACCCTTTGAAAGCATCTCAGGAATAAAGCCAAAGGCTATAAATACCCCAGTTGTTGGGTGGAGGTATTGGTCCCACTGAGCATAAAAGGATGCCAATAATAGCTCTTTATCTTTGTCACCTCCCCAACCTTTAGAACCCACTTCATTAGGCCAATCTTTAGATTGAGAGATCATATCTGATAGGGATGGCCAGACCTTCCCTTGTTCAATCTCAATTGTTGCTTCTGCACCCATAGGTTATCCCTCCTTGTTTTCAGTGTTTTCAGCTGAAGTTTCAGTAGAAGGAGATGTTGGCGTTGCAAATGCTGTTGTTGTCGGTTCAGATGTAACTACCCAACCTTGAGTAGCTGATGGTTTTTTCTTAACATTGAAAGTGACACGACGAACAGTCGTTTTTTGAGCCTCATCCGTTGTACCAACAACGTATGTAACCTCATAGGTATCTTTCTCATTCTTAACGAGTTCAACTTTCTCCAACATTGTGCTAGAAACAGTCGCTACCTCTGGGTTAGTAAATTTAGCGTCGTTATTATCCAAGTAAGCCTTAAGCTTATCCTTGTCTCCTGAATAATAGTATGACAAGAAATAACGAGCCATGACATCAATCTCATGTTCATGATCTTGTATCATTGTAAGACGCTCAACTTTATCTGTTGTGGCCACAAGTTCTTTCTTGACGCGCGTGAAATTACTATTATAGACCATTAGCATCAACAATAAGAACACTGACAACGTACAAGAGCCAGTAGCCAAAATCAATGGCAACTTACTTGGTGGTCCTACTTCTTCATCTTCATACACTCTTCCTGTTTTCTCCTTCCGTTTCTTAGCTCCAGCGACTGACTGTTTATGCTTATCCTTGTTTGACATAAGACGATTCGGAAGTTCTCCTTCAATCGTTCCTGGTTTTGGATAAGGTGGCATATCAACAAGAGACAAGCCTAGACTTTCAGCATAACATGGAAGTAACCCCATTGGACCACTGAAAAAGTTGGAGATACCTTCATATGTTGTTTTCTCAAACCGTTTATCACGGTGTGCTTCTTCGATGAGTGGGGTAACGAGTTCCTTATAATCTTTCGTAATAACAAAAGGGGTAATCTGAGGTTGTCCTTCAATACTAGGGACTCCCGTAGTTGGTCGTGTGACACGACCATTTTGTTCCATCGGTTGACTAGCAAGGGCAATTCCTTTTAAGGTAAATTCAGAATAACGCTTTTTGATTTCTCGAAAAAGTAATTCTGCTTGTTTAAAAGTTAGAAATGGTAGACTTTGAACGATACTTTCCTTTTTATTACTAGGGAAATATTCAGTATCTAAGTCATCAATGATATCCGCTAACTCTTCATCCTTTTTAGGATTTGCTTTTCCTTTCCACTCAATATAAAGAAACAAGGCATCGGGAAACAATACCTTGCGATTCCCCTTTATGGTAAGTAATTCTTTTTCCATAAAGTATACCTCTTAAAGATTTATTTGGGTTGCCAAAGATAATCAACAAATGAAACAAGTGCTGAGCCAGCACATAGTGCGATTGCAATCCACATGAGTCGGTCAAGGGCCACCGTTCGTTTCTTATCACCCATCATCATCAAGATACATGCTCCTAAACCACTTAGTATTGCTATCCCCGGGAATAAGAGACGTAGCATATCTGAAAAGTTATTAATTGAATTATTAGCTTCATTAGCTGGGTTAACAGTCCCCTTTCCTCCAGTTTGCTCCGCAAAAGCAAGTGATACAGAGTTCAACGTCAACAAAGCAGTCATTCCAAGTGCTGATGCCTTAGTCTTCACGTTGTTCAAAAATGTGTTTTCTTTCAAAACAGCCTCCTTAAAATTTTAATATCTGTAGTCTACAATATTCCATCTACGAGTCACAACCTAGTGACACCCCTTAAGAAGTAAGCAAATAGTTACCATACTCCTCTGGAGGTATCCGTTTGACAGTAATATGTGTCTGACGTCTATCTTGAACTGTCTTTCTACCTGAGTTGCCATACGCAAACGTTCCTGGTGCATGTCCAGATAGAGACACGTCAACTATAAAGTAATCTTCTGGCTTTCGCCCAAGGAAATACAATTGCTCAAAGATTTCATCAGTTAACACTTCATCAATAGTTCTCTCTAAAGGCCTTGCTCCATCTTCTGGACTAACACCGACACTACTGAGATATTCATAGAAGTATTTTTTGCCATCGATAGTTTGCTCACCATCCATAACATCCTCATAATTAATAAGGATATGATGCTCTTTAAACCAACTGCTCTCATGTACAGCCATTTTTGAATAGACAATCTTATCAATGGTTTGTTTCGTCAAGATATTAGTCACTTCAATTTTCCAACGGTTGATAAATTCAGGACGTTTAAAGATCTTGATTAACTCGTCTCTCATGTCCTTCATGAACTCTTTATAGTCAGTCTTGTTCATTTCTGTAAAGGTCTGACCAGAGGTGATATATTTATCTTTGATTCGCTTATGCCCCACGTTTGATGTTGCAATGATAAACGTATTCTTAAAATTGATTTTTCGTCCACGTCCGTCAGTTAAATGCCCGTCATCAAGCATTTGCAAATACAAAGCCCAGACATCTGGATGAGCCTTTTCTAACTCGTCCAAAAGTACTAACGAATAGGGATTCTTCTTAATTCTTTCCGTTAAATCACCTTTTCTCTCGTCATTTCCTATAAGACGAACAACAGCATTATCAGTCATGTATTCTGACATATCCAGCCGAATCATCGCTTCTTCACTACCAAACAGTTGTTTTGCTGCTTGTTTCGCCAATTCAGTTTTACCTGTACCTGTTGTTCCAAGTAGAAGAAGAGTTCCTAGAGGTCTTCGCTTGTTCTGTCCTCCCTGGATTCCCTTATACATAAGGCGTGCTATAGTTCGAATCACATGGTCTTGCCCCTTAACAACAGCACGCATCCCTTCCGCAAAATCCACTGGAGTTGAAGACGTGCGTAGTAGACTTTCCATAGGAATACCTTTTTTACGGTGAATGACACTCGCAATATCTTTTAAGGTAATCTCTGATTTCCCATCGATATTTGCAGTCGCTGAAGCTTCATCAATAATATCAATAGCTTTATCCGGAAGCATTTTATCCGTGACATAACGAATAGATAATTCTACTGCTGCCTTAATGGCATCAGTAGGAATCTCAATATCAAGTTCTCGTTTATACTTGGGACGACGTTTTTTCAAGACCAAAATAGATGCCTCTTTGTCCAGTTCATCAACGTAAACTGGTTGCAGACGTCTTTCCATCGCTGGATCTCGTTCGATAATCATAAACTCATCAGCTGTAGTGGCTGAAATAAGATAGATTTCCCCACGAGATAAGGCTGGTTTCAAGCTATTTGCTACGTCAAGAGCACTTCCCTCAACCCCAGTTCCCATAATGGTATGCACTTCATCAATAAAGAGAATAAACTCATCTTTATGAGCCATAAACTCTTTAATCAACCCGTCCATTTTAGCAATGATGTTCACCTCTTTACCAGTATGGTCAAATTCTTTCCCTTGGATAGCAGATAATTCTAGTTGCTTAACCTGCTTACCTCGGAAACGTGTTGGGACGTGGGCTTTATTGTTAAGAATATCCGCACAAATTCCCTCTACAATAGCGGTTTTACCTACACCAGCTTCACCAATTAGTACAGGAGAGTTTTTTTCTAATCGGTTCAGTGAGATAAAGACTTGTCTGATTTCATCTTGTCTACCCCAAGCCACAAAATCTTGACGTTTAGGTCTGATTTTCTCAGTAAGATCTGTTGTGTATTTATCAATATAAGGAGTCTTACTAAGATTATGGTTAGTCATCTCCTTCATCTATTTATACTTCCTTCCTAAACGTTCTGCAGCCTTATCCATTAAGTAGCGACGGTTTTTTGAGCCGTCATCTCTCAACTCTGGATAACAGTTCTTATCAATCGGATAATAACGTTTCTTTGTCCGACGGTGAGCATGAATAAATTCCCAGAACTTATTTCCACCAGACGAAGACGGGATCATCCAATAAATCGTTAAAGTCATTGTACAGATTAAATTGATTAGGAACTTCAACTCCTGCCCTCTAGGGAAAAATATATCCCTGAATTGTAGCGGAAAAACAAAACTCCCTACTATAATAAAGGCTTTCATTATCGGAACACCGTAGTACTTTACCTGCGTGTAAAGACCACGAGGCAGTCCCCAGTTCCCCTCTTGTTGTTGATTTTCTTCTTGATTCATCCAGTACCTCCTAGAAATCAATATCCATCATTGGTTGAATATTACTTTCAAAATAAAGGAAATAACGGAATTTCTCAGTCAATAGCTCCACCTGATCCCTCTGAATACAAATAGAACCTTTCTCTCCAAAATCAATATCCAAAAGGTCCGTACATTCAATACGGCATTGGTTTAAGTGTTTCTTAACTACCTCAATTGATGTTTCAGAGTCATGATGTACGTTACTTGAGACAAAACTACGAAAGTTCTTCCAACCAACTTCTTTATCAATGATTTGATGTAGGCGTTCTAAACCGTCTGCCCATTTCCCTCTAAAAATTTGAAGGGGTTCATTCATAGCGTTACCTCGCTGATATTTCATCAATAGGCAATCCTGGTTAAGTAAATAGCGTTGTTCATCAATTGTCATAATCGTTAATAAAGTCCTTTCTTTCCTTTTTATATTTATTCCCCAATATCTTGTTTTACTGAGCGCACTGGTGAATTAAACTTGTAAGTACCATTCTTAACTGCTTTGATATTCTTTTCAATCTGTTCAATGATTGTCTGAACATAAGCAGCATTTTCACGCGCTTTCGCTCCGTCCTTCTCTTTAGAGTCCATACTTTTCTCGATAGCTTCCATATCACTCTGCTTATCGGTTAACTCGTTACCGACCAAGTATTCTGACTCACGCTTCAACTGCTCCAATGTCTTAGTATCTTCCTTGACACTGTCATCCAGTGTTTTTGCAGAAGCCAAGAGTTCTTTTCGTTGACCTTTTTGATATTTCAACTCCTCTTCAAAAATATTGAGGGCAAACTTCTCACGAGACAAATTCTTGACATATTTGTTTTTGAGAAGTTCATTTTGAGGAGTTACAAAGAAATCAACGTAGTTCTTATTCCCTTCCTTATCTTTTTGTTTATTCTGCTTAGAAACTGAAGCGTCATTAGAACTTGATGATAAGTAGTCATTGTATTCTTGAACGTCAATCTTAAGACTGTTTGAGTTTGGTGTCTTATTTGTTGCACGGATAACCATGAGTGTATAATCTGAAGGCACATTACGCATGACCAGATACACCTTATCTCCGGTTAACGGAATGGCTTCTAAGGTCACTGCTTCAGGATTCTTAACACTACTTGGCAAGAAAACCTGCCAATCAAGATTTTCAGTATTAATCCCTTTTTTAATAGCACTAGTAGCATCTGATGTTGTTAACTCCATAACGACCAACCCATTTGAAGAAGAGTAAGTCATAGAGGTTGCTGTGATACTTCCAAGGCCATTACCAAATGATTGTGTTGCCTGCAGTTGTGACTCTAAGTAAGTAACTCGGGTTGGAGAGAAATAAGCAGTTGTAGCTGTCCAGACCATAGTTCCCAGTAATGCATAGCTAATGATTAACGTTCGTTTTAACCGATGTCGCCTCAAGTAAGAAAGAACTCTGTTACTCTCCCAGAAGGACTTGATCCTATTTGCTGCTCTAATAGGAAAATACCGCCAACCTTCTAGCTCTACGAGCCCTTGTGTATTTTCATAATCTTTAAATTCTACCATGAAGCCATGATAGGCTATATCATATAGGTATCGCAACCTAGTGACATAGGTTGACTTTCGAGATAATAATTCTCTTATTCTGGTTTCCTAGCCTTGAAACAACCCCGTCAATAAGCTATACTAAAACTGTGTTTAGGAGTAGTCCTAAACACAGTCATTGTTTTTCCCTTCGGGGAATTTTATGGAGAGGTTGCTTTTCTCCTTCTTCTCCATATCTTCTTTTTCATAAAACGTCATTGTTTTTTGAAAATATTGTTGTTGTGACCATTGGAACTTCCTGTTGTTCCGATGGTTTTTTCTTGTCTAAATGAGGTCCTTTTACAACAAAAAAGAGGCAGCCCTCAATGGACTACCTCTCTTCCCAAGAGAAATTTCTCTGGAGAAGAAAAACAATGACTATTTTTAGTTTAACAGCGAGGGGAGAAACCTCATAACACTAAAAACAGAAAGGATAGTTATGCTTTGGGGGAGGTCCCTGATTCATAACTAATAGAAGTTAATAGATTATGTTAGATACGAGAGGAGAAATCTCGTCTAACCTTACAACAATGGTTGGGTTAAGGAGAGGGGAGAAACCTCATTCCTTAACCTTGATATAAGTATATCATAATAGGTCTTGTATTCGAAGCTCAGAGGACCCTTTATTTCAGTTTTTTTTATTTCTTTTCAATCTCCTATAATTATCTTGATATCAGTATGATATCATAGACACATTTTGTGTAGGATATCATCTAACCAAGTAAGATGTCCAAATGTCAGAAAAACACCCAAAAAAATTCAAAGAAACTATATTTCTAACACAACGTATTTACTAGAACCGTTGTGTTAGAAATCCAAATTATTCTCTTCTCTAAATCTTTGTTTCTCTTCATCTGTGCCACCACGAATAAAAGTAGTTTCCCCTCTATGGACAGTATGTACTATTGGAGACTTTCTTACATCTGGATAGTCATGTGTCACAACCGAATTGGAATCATCGTTGTCAGTAACTTCAGAATTAGAACCATCGTTGTCAGTAACTTCAGAATTGGAAAAATTTTCATCACTTTGACTGTCACTGACTTCCTCATTATTTGCGTCATGACCTAATTGTTTAAATAGTAATAATGCTGCTGCAAATGCTGCTGTACCTGCCGTAAGGATAGCTCCTCCAACTTTTAGGAATTTTTTCCCATTATCAGTCTTTGAAAATTCAATAGTATCTTCAATTGAATCTGATACCATCCTTTTCAAAGTACCGATTTTACTGGTGTTCTTCTTAAAGTTTGGTAACACTTCCGAAATAGGAATCCAGAGTTCCATACGATACTTCTTGTTTAATCTATCCCCAACACTATAGACTTCAAGACTTGGACTATTTTTTATTACAAAATTCTCCTTAGCAAACTCCCATGCTTTAGGAATTGTTTTTTCGACAGAGCCTATTAGTTCAATGATAGCATAATTGCCACTTGGAAGGATTACTTCTTTAAACCTATCAGAGTTTTTAGGAACATGACCAATGCATGTATAATATGTAAAATCACCATGTTCATCTGGAGCCGAAATATATCCAACTGGTGCGTTATAATCAGCAACGACATACTTATAATAGTTTTTCCAAAAAGAGGTAAAGTCACTTGATTCTGACGCATGATTTTCTATACCATAGAACTTTACCGCATTTTTCTCAACAATACTAATTCTCATATTACTACTACTTTCTATAAGTAATCACTTTATTGACACAATAATATTATCCTTTTCTCGGATAACTAGAACTAAAAATTATAGCTCAAAAACAAAATCTGCTATTCGTTTTGCTGCTTTCTCTGTAGCTAAATCAATATCCTCTTTAGTCCAAGTATCTTTGGTATACGTCACGAGAGACTGAGCTATTGGAAACTTACTACCAATATATCCATTACCTTTAGAGATATGATTTTCCTTCTTAGTTCTAAACCAGGCATCTCCAATACCACGATTTATTTCTGCTTCAAGTAAAATCTTGTTTCCTAACTTCTCAGCATATTCACGAAATTCATCCGGATCATCGACACCTATATCATGCATGATGTGCTCTCTGTTAATCCCACTTTTTGGCATAATATGTTCGATGTCTATATTTCCGTCAAGCTTTAGATTTATACCATGTTCGGTTGCAAATAGGTACTCATTCACATAAATAAGAGCATTTGAGACTCCACTCTCTAAAAGTGTTTGTTTAACATTTTCATATTCAAAATTCAAACGTATATGCTCTCGAACCTTATCAATTAATGACTCTGTTGAAAATGTATCGACTTGACTATACAACAAATTGATTTCCTCAAGAAAGCGTTTGAATAATCTATGACTGTATGATAACTCTGATAATTCAATTAAGATACCAATTCGCATCAGGTACTCTATATATCTCTTATCATCTCGGAAAAATAGATAGCTACTCACAAATGGCCTTAAATTACCATTAAGCTGACTGACTACTCTACCAATCGATGTTTCTGATGTAAGCAAATAAGTATTGAGTATCTTTTTCAAATCATCTGTAAAGACAACATCATCATTAAGAAGTTCCTTATTCTTATTAAAGAATGCACGAATTCCGGGATTCCATCTGTCTGTACCATTTTGTTGCGATAGCTTAGTGAAAATATAATGTGTCATCAACGTATTCAAATCAAGATTTGACTTGTCAGCCCATTCTACTATCTCCTGCCAATTATTTTCAAATGTTTTTCTATCTGCAGCACTAGCAGTTGTTTTGGAAACAATGACTTCAATTGGAGTCAATGGTACACCAGTACCATTTAAAGAGTTAAAAATATTAATAGCTTGGTCAGTATTAAAACTTGTAATGGTGATGACTTGGCAATTTTTTATGAAATGATTAGCAAAATTTATGCAATTAAGAACACTCAATTCATTGCAAGTATTGTAAAAATATCGGAAATTTTTGTAGAAGTTCGTATAGCGATTGTCTTTTTGGCGACGGTATATTTGATGAACATTCTGTTTTATTTCTTCAAAATTGCGTCCAAGTAGAATAGCCTGCATGTCAAAAGCGTATTTTTCTGAGATGGAATCATTAATGTACTTTATCATTTCAACAGTTGGGAATGATAGCCCATCAACAAAATCATCTAGTTCATCCTCAGACATATTAAACAGCAATGATGCAATTTGTTCTTTTAGTCCGTTCAGTCTCTTAATAAGTCGTTTACCATCTGCATCGTCTTGAGGTTGGATAGCTAATTCACTCTCAATTTTAAGTAACAATGCTTTTAATAACAACATAAAGGTAGTTGTTCTTTGTTGACCATCAATTAGTGTAACGTCATGGTCCTCACCAGATTCCTGGGCAATCAGTACTGCTCCAAAGAAGTAATTGTCCTGTGAATCTTTATCGAAGTTTTCCATATGCTGATTGATATCTTCAATTAACTGATCACATTGTGCCACCTGACACGCATATGGTCTCTGGTAGCTAGGAATATAAAATTCAGATTTAGAAAAATATTGTTCTACTGTTTGTAGACTTGGTTGAATATCATTACGCATGATGAACTCTCATTTCTTAAAATTTGTCTCAATATAATGAAACTACACTTCTTCCATATTATACCACGAAAACACTTCCATAATTAAAAAAAGTAGAGACACTAATTAATGTATCACTACTTCAATCTCAATTTTTGCTGACTGTTGAATTCAGGTGATATCATGTTCTCACTTCTCCTCTTTCTTACTTTCTACAAACTTAACTTTCGTCATTTTTCCAAGTTTATATTTTTCAAAATCAGACATTCTATCATCTCCATATCTGCTTATTTTTTCTTACAATTTTTTTGATGTGCTTTTAATTTCTTCATCGCCCAATCATAATGACTTGAAGTAGTGCTTACAAAATACGAACCAAGTACACTTCCTCCTACCCACTTATAGACATCTTTTGAAAACAATTCTTCGTTTGTAAATCTCTCAGCTAATTCTAAAATATCTTTATGGGATTTATGAAACATTTCTTTTGCATCTTCAAGAGAAGTATTTTGATGTTTTTTCCAAAACTCTACATTCATATCTCCATAAGTTTTCCAATTATATGGAGCTGGAATAAAAGGTTTTGCCACTCCCTTTAAATTTGTATTTACCCAATTCAAAAGAAGCTGGTGCCATTCATATAAATGGATCAAAATATCTCTTAGATTTTTATCTCTTTTCCAATGAGCCTCTTTCTTTTTTTCATCACTTGAAAAGTCAAAAGGTGTGTTTAATTCTTCGTCAGATAGCTTAGCAATTAATACATTCAACTTATCATAGTTTTCTTTCGCTGCAATCATTAAATCTTCTTTTGTTCTTGGTCTTGGCATTATATTTCCTCCTACTTTACGCTATATCTCAATATGGTTTTTAAGTTTTCTTCTGATGTTCTATTCTTGTTGCTCAAATAGATTTCTGTATGATAATCAAATTTTCTTAAAAGACCATGTTTTTCCATAAAACTTTCTAGTTTTTCAAATGAATATGGTTCTGTGTCAAAACTTCCAATATGTAAAATCTGTACTGCTTTGCCACCTTCTACATTATCAAAAATGATTTCATCATATAATTTATTCGGTTTTTTCTCTCTAACATTCTTAATAGCTAAATCAAAAATATCTCTTGTAATAAAATCTGGCTGTTTAATCATAATTGCATATTTCAATTTATTTTTATCAAATTGTTCTCCAGAGTTTTTTCTCCAGATACCTTCGAGTGGAAATACAGCAAAATCTTTGTAAGAAGAATTATTTTCATCTATATTCGTCTTTTTAAATAACATTTTAATACCATATGCTAATGTAAACAATGCCGAAACTCTATCTGAAAAATCAGCTAAATTGGGATTACCTTCTCCATTTATCATAATGAACTTCTGATTAGGAACATCTATTATCTCCGCTTTTTGCTTTGCTCCATATAAGTATTTTTCTTCTTTTTTCCATTCATATTTCATAGCAAAATTCTCCTTTGTACTGATAAATATATTATACAAAAGTTAACTTGACACCATCTGTCATATTCTATATTTTTTAGCCATAATGTTTATTATGTTTTTAATTTTATCTCGAATTTCTTTCGGTTCTAACACCTCTGCCGCATCTCCATAGGAAAATATATAGTTATATAAATTGTAATCGTTGGGAAGTTCTACTGTAGCATATAAACTTCCATCTTCATCTTCTTCAATAGCACTGGATACTTCATCATATACTCTAAAAGCCATTTCTCTATCAAATTTTACTTTAACAAATACAGTTTCCTCATACTCGATTTCTTTTTTTAAGACAATACTATCAAAATCATCTTCAAAGGTATTTGGTAAAATTTCAAATTCTTTTATGCGTGACAACTTAAAATATCTAAAATCATTTCTTGACAAACAAAATGCATACACATACCAATCCCATCCTTTAAATAGGAGTCTTATTGGCTTTACTTTTCTGCTTGTTTCTTTTTTATTACTGGAAAAATATATAAAACGAACAATATTTTTATTGATGATTGCTGATTTTATATCTTTAAATAATTCATCATAAGATTTACTTCGTTGCCAATTTGTAAAATCAACTTCTATCCAGTTAGTATTTTTCGTTTTAAATAAAGCGGTTAATTTGGTTAAAAGTTCATTTTCGTACTCCTTATTTGTCAGTTCTAAACCTTTTAAGGCAATCAAAATCTGTTCTTGCTCGTTCTCAGAAAGAAATGATTTTTTCAATACAAAATCATCCGCTATTTCTATTCCACCACCTTTCCCTTGGGTGGCGTAGATGGGAATTCCGGCACTGCTAAGGACATCAATATCTCTATAAATTGTCCTTATTGATACTTCATATTTTTCCGCAAGTTCATTTGCCGTTACTTTTCCTTTTTCCAGTACATAATACAAAATTTTAAACAATCTATTGTTTTTCATTATTTTACCACTCCTAGTAGTTACTACTATATCGTAAATATGACATTTTTTGTCATGTTATAAATGTGTTTTAGATAAAACGCTGACATTAACTTCTATACTTGGTATAATTAAGACCCAAACTCATATCTCGCTTAACGCTTGCTTTACAAATCATTCTTATGTAGCAAGCACAGTAGTATTAAGCTCTAATATACCTTGAAAGATTTGGAAATAAGATAATTTTCAATGCCCATCTCATAACAAACCTCTCTACTTCTTTGACTTATCCTCTAAACTCTTAATTCCTGTATTCCAACATACTATAAAATTTGACCTCTTCCATAACCTATCACCTCTTTTTATATAGAATTATAACTAAAAGATAATACAATCTATTTTTGAAATAAAAACTCTTTCATATCCTATTCCCTCAACTCTTCAAGTACAGTTTCTACGTCCTCTTCTGTCACTATTTCTCCAGGTTCTACTTTCTCTCCTGGCAAAACATAATCATGGATCTTCCCATTTCGTCGGACAATACTGATTTTATCCCCCTTGATAAACCCTCTTTCTATCGCTTCCATTACTTCATCATATGTCATCATTTTATATACCTCCTATTTTCTACAATATATCTATTCGTAAAAGATATCAAAAAGTAACAAAAAAATCACTCAAAGTTAAAAAAATTTAAGTGCCTATTTGTTTTCTACTATCAGTAAGCATTAGCTTAGGTTTGGATAAATTCCCAATGTAATGCTATATCATACAACTCTTCTAGAGTTGTCTCTTGTGCCGATGACAGCTGTTATTTCGAAAACTTAAATAGCTCTTTTTATGATATGGTACCTCAAAAGAGCCAGTTCAAAAGCCAAATCTCTGTCACTTTTAGAATTAAAACGCATCTGGTATATCCCCTTTTAAAAAAGCCACGTATTAAATACGTATCTTAACTTTCTACTGAACTTCAGGCCCTAAGACGAGATAGAGAATATCTCGCTTAGTATCATACTCTCAGGCGTGTTCATCAACTTCAAACAAGACTTCCGACCTTTTTGTTTAGCCCTGCGGTCGTACTGTTCCTGTGCTTCTGTATAATATCGCTTACATTACATCATTTTTTAACCCTTTTGGAAAATAAGATCCATATCAAAAAACTCTCCAAGAAGGAGAGGTTTTCTATAATGGATAAACCTTACGAAATTCTTCTAAAACAACCTTGCTGTCAGGTGTAAAAGTCAGTCCGGCCTCGCTCATCCACTCGGTGAAAACCTCCTCATGAACCTGACGCCAATAGGCCAGAGATTTATCACCCTCACCTTCCTTGTAGGCATGGTCGGCTGACACTTGATGGAAAGGCTGAACAGAAACCTTTGTGACTTCGACAATGCAGACAGCTTGATCTTGACTGTCTAAAACAACATCAAAGGTCCCTTCTTGTGGCAGGGGGTCGTTATCAACTGCATAAAGATCATAGGCGGATGCAGTTGCCGTCTTTTCACCTTTTAACACCAAATCTGCCAAGAGATCGGCTTCTACTCCAAAAGCCCAAGCATCGATTTCATCTCCGATTGAGGGGTTAATTTGCTTGTAGGCATTCCACATTTCTTGAGGTGTCATTTCTTCTCCTTTATTTCTTTTACTTTCCAATTATTATAGCTTGTCAGTTCTAATTCTGGAAATCCTCGCAACTCTGCCTTCACCTTCAATACTAAAGGTGAAGCATTGTCTGCAGTAATTTCTTCCAAATTCAACCAAATTGCATTTGCTGAATCATTGCTTCCATCAAGAAGCTCCTGAGGAAGGGATTGTTGAGAGCGTTCGAAATCGAGTACGATATCATAAAAGGCCATGATATGGTATACGGCGAAGTCTTGCCCTTCTTCTTGAACCAACACATCATAGATTCTAGGGTTTGAATAAGAGCTTATCGCATATCCTGTCTCTTCCAAAACTTCTCTCTTAAGAGTTTCTGTCAACCCCTCACCGAGTTCTTGACTACCACCCGGTAAATCAAAACGCTGTTGATAAGGTCCTCTCGTTTTCTCAATGCAGAGAAGTTTCCCATCTTGAAGACAGACTCCGTATACACCAAAGTGATCTTTGATTTCCATATTCTTAACTTCCTAGCTTCATTTATTTTTTACCATACCTATCATCATACATTTATCTTGGGTTGGGGGGGACTCTTTATTAAAGACATTTTGTCTATTTAACTTTAACAGACTTTCAAAACAAAAAACGCAAGAGTTTCCCCTTGCGTTAAACGTCATGGTGAGATAACCCCATGAGCACATAATCAATTCTAAAGCTATTTTACCATATTTGTAAAGACTTTTCAACCAAAAATATACTGTCAATTATTTTGTGTTTACACAACTTATTTTACACT
>NZ_KV832531.1:31160-31375 GCF_001837455.1 Streptococcus sp. HMSC068F04 | reverse complement strand
CCCCATGTACCAAGAAGTCCTCTCCTTTTTTATTTGCTCTTAACCAAGATTAAGGGTTTTTTATTTTACACATTAAGATCAAAACTGCTTTTTTGGCAAAATCATACAGGGATTGAGCAGCTTGAATCGCTTTGCCATACTTATTAATTTTCTTCAAATCACTTTCACTAGCAGACCGTTATTTATACGTTGTTCTTGACTTAAAGCTAACTTTT
>NZ_KV832531.1:30788-31060 GCF_001837455.1 Streptococcus sp. HMSC068F04 | reverse complement strand
AGGAAGTTGCTTTGGTGACTTCGGGTGCGGGACTGCCTTCAGTTTTAGACTGTAAAGACCCCATGTACCAAGAAGTCCTCTCCTTTTTATTTGCTCTTAACCAAAGTTAAGGTTTTTTTATTTTACACATTAAGTTCAAAACTGCTTTTTTAGCAAAATCATATAGGGGTTGAGAAGCTTGAATCGCTTTACCATACTCATTAATTTTCTTCAAATCACCTTCACTAACTGGCCATTATTTGTACGTTGTTCTTGACTTAAAGCTAACTTTT
>NZ_KV832531.1:30398-30688 GCF_001837455.1 Streptococcus sp. HMSC068F04 | reverse complement strand
TTGTGTTTACACAACTTATTTTACACTACCTTCTCACGCTTTCCATTACTTTATTTTGTATCATTCTTGTCCTTACTTATTAATTTTGCTCAAATCATTTTCACCAACTGACCGTTATTTGTACGTTACTCTTGACTTAAAGCTAACTTTTATGCTATTATTTGCGTAATGAGAGGATACCGTAGGACGTCTGGTAACAGAGCGTTCAAAGGAAGTTGCTTTGGTGACTTCGGGTGTGGGACTGCCTTCAGCTTCAGGCCGTAAAGACCCCATGTACCAAGAAGTCCTCT
>NZ_KV832531.1:4007-30298 GCF_001837455.1 Streptococcus sp. HMSC068F04 | reverse complement strand
TACGTTGTTCTTGACTTAAAGCTAACTTTTATGCTATGATTTGCATAATGAGAGGATATCGTAGGACGTCTGGTAACAGAGCGTTCAAAGGAAGTTGCTTTGGTGACTTCGGGTGCGGTGCTACCTTCAGCTTTGAGCTGTAAATAACCCTTACTGACATTGGTCCTCTCCTTTTTATTTGCTCTTAACCAAGGTTAAGGGCTTTTTATTTTATATCTTAGATATTTTTTTCAAAAGAGTGTATGCGTGTACCAAACTGCTTCACTTTAGAAGGTTATAACTATAACCATTTGAATGAATAGCGATCCAAACTGTTTGTAGCATTGGATTCTCATTCTTATAAAGATAATTTCTAAGGTATCATTTATATTATTGAGGGATGTAATAAACACCAGGGACAACCAGACGGTCTTAACAGGATATTATTACTAAAGTAAATACGAAAACATGGCTCACTTCTCTTTCACATACAAAAAAAGCGTAGGAGAATTTCCTACGCTTCACGCTATGTTAGAATTCCATAGCGTTTCCATTAACCCTCAATGAGGTGAGAACATGGAACAAATTATCTAGTGTCATTATACTAAAAGACTAATTCCTTATCAATAAAAAACATAAATATCTTTAGTTTTGATAAACTCTTAGACTTTCTAACTTTTTGGGTGCCTTAAAGGATATCAGGTCGTTCTTAGCATTTTACTGTTATCAATTCAGACACGCAGACCAAATAACTCACTTTCACATACAAAAAAAGCGTAGGAGAATTTCCTACGCTTCACGCTATGTTGAAATTTCACAGCGTTTCCATTAATCCTCAATGAGGTGATAACATGGAACATATTATATTGATACTGTTATTATACTAAAAGACTAATTCTTTAACAATAAAAAAACATAAATATCTTTATATTCTGTCTTTAATTCTGATTTTAGTCCTCATGTATTTTTTAAAACATGAAAATAGCGACTAACGGAAAGTATAACCCCCAAAAGTCAGAAAACTTTTTTGGGGGGAGCTCAATCCATATTATATCTCTTTACTATATAATCCTTTATATGTTCTTCCATCAGACATGTTCTATTAATTATCATGTTTTCTAATCTCTCAATCATCTCTAACAGTTCACTTAATTTGAGATTCTTGATCTGACATGTTTTATTTTTATATTTTTTTACTTCTTCTTCACAAATAGCCTTACCTGTCAAGATGTTAATTGGCATTCCATTTTCAATAAAATTATTAAACATAAAATAATCAACAAATTTCTCAAATGTCTCAAAATGGTCCAACCATGTTCGTATACCATCTGTGTTTTTAATATAAAGAGTATATAGGATATCATCTTTATGTTGAGATTTATGATATTCCCCATCTAGTGCATGTTTAATCTCTAAAAGAGTTAAATCTACTCGATCTTCTATATAAGAACCTACACCACGACTCATATTATATTTGCTATTTCGAAAACCTTCATTTTTCTTAGGCGTAGGCCAGATAAAAGATCCACCAAGCGTTCTTGTATTTTTCACATAATTAATTAGTTTATTTAAAATCCTCTTTCTCTCATCAATAGATTCATTTTGTGATAAATAATTAATTCTAGCTAAAGGATACTTGAGATGACCATAGGATTGCTGATATACATATTCATTTCCCGAAAAACCAAATTGATCTGAAGTAAGTCTGAACAGCAATTCGTCATTTTGCTTCACAACAATTTTATATTTGTCATTATCTTTTATCTTTTTCTCACTGTCACTAGTTAGTTTAGCAAGTTTAGGGGGAATAAAAGAATATTTATTTTTATAATTACTTTCACTCTCTCTTTTTCTTAGAAATTCCGTTAAAAAATTATAGTAGGGTGTATCAATGTCCTCTCTACAATCAGGATCAACATATTTACCACCATTCAATACACTTCTATAATAATTATCAAACTCTTTGCGCTGAAATATAATCGTTTCTTTTTCCACTTTAAACCACCATCCTTAATTCATTTCTAACTACTCTATATCTTAAAATCATCGGATACTATCAATAATTTTGTGTTTACACAACTTATTTTACACTACCACCAATACATAGCAACTCCTTAATGATGAAGTCATCATTGAGTGTGATAAAGACCAAAGCCTTGAAGATATAGCAAGTCTAATGGGTATAGCACCTAACTGGATGCCTGATAGCAACCTTCGAGCAAATGGATATGAATGTTCCTTTTACCAAAAGGATTAGAGACAAAAAAACGGTTCACTACCCAATATATGGTAATGAACCGTTTTATATTACATAATAGTTGTCATGAGTTATCTAACAATCTGAACTGATTTCTCAAAAGAAATATCTTGTGCATATTTGAATTGTCTTTGATAACGTGTCCAAAGTTGCTTTTGATACTTATCAGTCTCAATACTATTTAGCTGACTTTCCCAAATATCAATAGCCTCTTTACTTCCTCGTTTTTCTACAGTATTGCCCAGAGCTTTACGCAATACATCAAAATCTATAGCCATATTCATAATCTTTGACTTCAAGCTATTTGCATTGGAAAACATTAGGCTAATACCTCTATGTAAGATTGCAACTTATTAGTCACCCTGAATAACTGTGCATAGTGAAACAGTTTTGAAGAGTTAACTTTGTGATTTTGAAAATACATCTTAAATGCAGGAGCTATAACTTGAACATCAACTTGATAAACTGGTCTTAAACACTCTGCTAAAACCCTCTCTGGCTCGTACACCTTAATTTTCTGCCCCACTTGTCGCTCAAGCTCAATAATTCCTTCATCGTAATAAGAACGAAGAACTATCGGACGTATACCTTCTGATTTAACATTTTTTGTATTGGTTCCATAAGGGAAGCTCATAGTCATCTCAAAAGGAACTGTTAGTGATAATCCATGTAACCAAAGAGCTGTTTCTAAAGAAAAAATTCCTTTTGAAAAACGTTGCTGCGCCACAAACCATTCGTCCAGATAAGTATCAGGGAGGCGATATAACCCCTTTCCTTCAACCTCTACTTGTCCCTCTTCAATCATTCTCAGCAACATTTTGTAAGGTAGTTTCTCTTCCAGAACTTGTTGAAAGGTTAGAAATCCTTGATGTTGTCGAAAAGAAGCCATAATCATTTCAATATTATTCATAATAGCAGTATCCTTTCGTAGGAAATAAAATGCTAACACTTCTATTAAACGTTAGCATTTTATTTCTTTTTTATCAACCAGAACGGATGTATCCCTTTTTGTGTTTACACAACTTATTTTACACTACCGTTTTCTACTATCAGTAAGCATTAGCTTAGTTTTGTAAAGATTCCCATTGTAATGCTATATCATCTAGGAAAGCATAGGCAACTAAATCTGCTACTGCTTCCCCATTTGTAAGTTGCTCAACAAGTTCGGACATTTCATCTAACTCTTCTAGAGTTGTCTCTTGTAACGAAGACAGCTTTTCTTTTGAAATCTTAAGTAGCTCTTTTTTTAGGATATAGTATCTCAAAAAAGCCTGGTCAAAAGCCAAATCTCTGTCACTTCTTGAATTAAAAAGCATTTAGCTTTCTCCTTAAAAAGAAAAAGCCACGTATAAAATACGTAGCTTAATTTTCTATGCTTCTGCAGGCCCTAAGTCGAGATAGAGAATGTCTCGCTTAGTCGCATACTGTAGTGCATGCTCATCAGCTTCAAACAAATCTGAAGCTAGAAACCTTTTTGTAAAGACTGTTTCGTCTTTACGCTTAAATGTTGCTGTATAACTATGTTTAGTCATTATCTTTCTCCTTTAATATTCGTACTGACCTTTGACTCCACTATAGAGCCAATACACAGCTTTATCGTAACCTTGCTGAAGGGTACCGTTAGCATCCTCCATTAGGTCTCTCAAGGAATAAAATCCTCTGTAACTGTCTAATGCAGATTCCATCAGACAGAAAAGATAGGTTGGCATATCTTTTGTTCCCCAAGCTAGAAGATCTAATTGACTTAAATCATCTCTTGCTTCTTTTGGAAAACGACTCGGAAAATTACTTGTCGTAAAATTTCCACATTCTTTTGCTCGCTGTAACATAATCAAGCGAGTTTCCAACATGTGTATATCAGCTTCTTGAAAAGCTTCTGCATGCTCTGTGGTAATAATCAACTTTGATAGACCAGGATTGATTTCCTCAACTTCATAATAAAGTGAAGATTCAAACGGGATCTCAATCGGAGGAAGGTTAGATACTCCCTCTCGATTCAAAACCACGTTCCTAACTGGTCGGCATAGCAAACTTTGTTGCATATCCGACTTGTTGCTATCAATAATCGACGCAATCCGGTCATCAATTAGGTCTGACGGAAATCCAGCAATATTACTATTATATTGGTGAACCTTTTCAATATAATAGAGTCCTTGAGTGATTGTCATTGTTTTCTCCTTTTTTATTCAGGTCAAGCCATTACAACATCGTCAAGACCGAGCTCCTTGAACTCTTCTTGTGTCTCGCTATTGCTTTCAGTTGTCTTCAATTTGATGACAACATTCAGCCCCATAGCACGTGCTTGTAACAATGCTGAAGCGAGTGCTGGTTCGGGTTTTCCCTCAACGAATAGGGTTTGAACCTTACGCTCCTTCATTTCCAGAATTCTCTTGAGATAAAGACAAGAGAGTTCCAAGAATGAATAGGATTGAGCGTTATCAATCTGAGGGAAAGTTGTAACGCCTTCAAGAAGGTCTTTGGCAAAAAGATCCGCAAAGACCTCTTGAGTTTTTTTGTTTTTATAAATATAGATATGTTTTTTTGTCATTGTTTTTCTCCTTTTTATTTTAGAAACTGGACTACCATAACTTCTCTACTTAACAGAAGGAAGCTCCTCGACACGACGTAAGAAAGAAAGCAGCTCCTTGCGCGTGTTGATGTCTTCAACATCTTCTGTTACTGGCGTATAGTAAGTAAGATGATACTCACCATTGTCCCAACTCTTAAAGACAGAAGACTGGCAGAACTCAATCTGGTCATCTTCTACCTGATAAACCAGGTTAGCCATGTAGCCATTATCAAAGTAATAGCGATGGAATACAACCTTACGATTGCTTCCCAAACGTACCAAAATTTCTGGATTTTGACGTTTATATTGGGTTGGTTTAATGAAAAACCCAAATTGTGACCTTAAACTAGTCATCTTTAAGTCTTCCATTGCTACCAACGCCTCATCATAAGAAATAGGCTTTAACCCACTTTGTTCTAACAAGGTATTGATAGCAACCATTCCATCCTTCTTAATAAAAAGATGGCTATTACCAGTCTTATTCAAAAACTGATGTAAGGTCATTCCTGAAAATGAACCATTAACCTCTTTATCAGAGGAAATACGTTCAAACAGTTTTCTTCCTAGTAAATTTGTTGATAATGTTGTCATTGTTTTTTCTCCTCCATAGAAAAAGAGGAAGGTGTAGCCTAGGGCTAATACCTTCCTCTTTCTCTAATGTATCAAATATGCGATGTATCTTGCACGATACACTATTTATAGCAGTAACTCACCACTGCATCTCATCAAGTTCTCGTGGGCTTAACTCACGCCCCAATTTTTCTTCAACACGCGCAGCCCACACAAGATTACCATTCTTAATCATTTCAATCTCCTCTGGTGTCTTGTAAGGTTTATTCGGTAAACCTGAAGACTTCCAGTCTGCCTTAAATTGTTCAACTATCCTCATGGTTAGCTTTCGCCTCCCTTCAAAAATCGGTCAATAAGCAACTGGCATGCTGATGCGTGAAACATCACACGATCAGTGTTTGCAATACGACTGCAACCGTAGCGACGTACGTAGTAATCTAAAAGAGCAGTCTTTGAAAGACACATCATGAAGCCCTCAAAACCACGATTGAAAGCATCTTGGGCAACATGTGCTAACAAACGCCCTGCTATCCCTTGGTTTTTCTTGTCCATACGAACCTCTAGCTTATGAACAAAGGTGTAAGCATCTCTAGGTTCTGGAGTGAACTCAATCATTCCAGAAATCTCCCCTTGAATCACAAAACCACTGGTCATAGCATCAGATGAACTCCTTACCGTCCAATCAACTTCAAACCCTTCTGACGTCAAATCAGATAAGGTCGAAATCGCATCTGAACTAAAGGTCCAAAAGAAGGTCTCTTTCATGCTTTGTCTCCTCGCTACATCTTTTTCTTTATACCTATTATAACACCATTTTTAGATAGACAGTCGGCCTAAAGCAAGCTCTTGCTCATAGACTCCCTCTAACTCTTTCAGATAAGACTCTGAGTAATCTCCGAGGTCTTCATCTGTTAAGAGTTTAGTGGTTACCCCTTTACCTGGGACATTGCGAGTCATAACGGTTGCTTTATAAATAAAGTTCACGCCAGACTCTGCATCTACATAATCAAATGTGGCAGACATTGGGATATCACTAAGAGTGCTATCTTGCTTTAAGATGTTAATCAAAAAGCTATCGATATTCTCTCGAATATTCCAGTTCCCACAAGCTGTAAAAGGAAGTGTCGCTGAGACAAGTCCTTCTTCAGTTGTGATACAATCTGCTTTTCTTGGATGACCTTTTAGAGTCGTTGGGGTCCAAGCTTTGGCATTGATTACCCTATGAGTAGCCACAAGCACCTCAATATCTGAAAATGTTGGCGCGGAAATAGTTACCTTGCCAAAGGCATCAGAAATATTTCCCATTCTTTTTCTCCTTTCCTAGAAACAACGCATTCTTCCGTTATCTCTAAAAGAATAGTAATTATCCTTCGTTACGATAACATGGTCTAAGACCTCCATCTCAAAGAGCTTTGCAGCATCCTCAAGGTCCTCAGTAACATTAATATCATTACTGGAAGGATATACACTTCCAGAGGGATGATTATGAGCTACCAGCACGTAGCGAGCTAAATTCTTCACTGCATAGTGAAAAATCTCTCTTGGACACGCCATACTACGATGAACGCTACCGATGAAAACTACTCGCTCCTCGATAACGTTACAATGCACGTCTAAGTACCACACTACAAGATGCTCTTGCTTCTTATGTCCATAGGCTTTTTGGATACTTTGAGCAAAATATCCTGTCCCAGTGACACAAGTTGGCTTTTCTTCCTCACCTTCTGAACGTTTGAAAAGTTCAAACATTGAAAGAAAGGCAATAGCATCTCTCTGAGTTAATCCATAATGTTTTAACTCCTCGATACTTAACTCACAGACCTTCCTAAAATCTCCTTGCAATTCAGAATACAAGGCATCGACCTTTTCTGAAGGCATCCAGTGAGTGAAAGCCCTTTTGAATAGCTCTCTATCACCAAAGTCTTTAGGATGTCTAACTTGTCTCCTAGTAATTGTTTCTGTCATTGTTTTTCTCCTTTACCTGTTAAACCACAAGCCATTTTTCCTGCAGTTGCATAGCGACTGCTGCGGTTGTGGTTACTTTAAAAAGCAAACGCTCCTGGTTATCTCTTGCCACTACAACAGCAGCACTACTCACATACAAAATCGAAATGGTACTTTCTCGAGGTAGTGTTTCTAGTAGGATACTTATTCTATCCATAACTACCTCCTCCTAGGCTGGAGCTACTACCCACATAGAGCGGATAGCTTGCACCTTTCGATTCGTCTCTGCACGGTCTAAGCGACAATCGCTATCAAAATTAGTACCATAGACATCTTCGTATACTTCTCTCATACGTTTGCCTAGGTCCTCAATATGAGACAATTGCGCTTTCGAAGCGCGTGCATTGAGATCAGTCATATAGCGATGATAAACTTTCCTAAACATCGCATTTAATCTGGCATCATTCTCTAGGTACCATTTAAGGGAGTAGTTCTTGTAGTGCTCGTGTAACCACAAGGCTTTTTCTCTTTTTGTCATTGTTTTTTCTCCTTTATAAAACAAAAAATGGCCCCTAGGACCATTTTTCTGTTCTTGTTTTGAGGGCTGTCAGTTCGTTAAGCATAGCTTCGTAATAAAGTCTACGTTTCAGACGTGACGAAAACAAATCCACAAATTCCTTATAGTAATGAATATCTTCATTTGTATAGGACTTACAGGGACGATTTTCATCATAAACGATTAACCAGACTCTTTTTCCGGGAACGGCTTCACTCATTGAATTGACTCCTCTGTTATCCAAAGCTTCAAGACCTGCTAGTGAAACATACCCTACTCGAACCTTATGCCCATCGTTCTTTAGATAAGTACACACTTTAGCCATACATTGCCTATGTTTTTTTGGCTTGTGGGCACCCTCTAAAAAACACAGTATATTAATAATAGACGTCTCCTTCCTTTGTTCAACTACGAAAGAAGTGTTGAATCCCTTCTATCAAAAGAATAGGGATTAGAAATACTACGGCAACTAATAGTTTAAAAACCAATTGGTTGCGAAGCAAGTTGCATAGGAAAAATAGCCTAGAATGGCCACAACCCGAATAATCAACAGCTCTGGAAGTGTCTATTTAAAGAAAGTGTACCAAACTTATTGTTCGACATATGTTCGGTTTGAATGGAAAAAATTTAAAATACTGGTGATTGTTTATCTGACAAAGTCACGACTAATCACCTCTTTTTGTTTCTGTTGCAAAGCATGGTTGTACATATTTAGTAAAAGCTCCTTCTTAATAGGGTCCTCTTCTGCTATATATGCTTCAAAAAGATCATTAATATTTTGCATATCCATTCCTACCTTCGTCCTTATAATATCATGTTGTATAATTCTCTTCCTATTATAGCATACTCTTTCTCACCCAGGGATAGTTCTACCCTCTGGATAATGTTCAATTAATGCCAATCAGGTAAACACCTCTAATTAACATTTATCTTATTTTGTTGCCGTAATAAAGTCTGACCACTTTTTGTTCTACTACTATTGTTGTTGTGCCTGCTGACGTTGTTTAGAAACAAAATCAGATAAAGCTTTGAGTTGAACAGTCAACCCTTGGCTTTCTCCTAGCTGAGACCACTCAAGCAACTGGCTTTCTGTTGCTCCAAGAGACAATGCAGCTTCTTCACCACGAGCAACCATTTGAATCAGTTGATCATCGTTACAAGCAGCTTTTATCCCTTTTGTAGCTGTTTCACTCGTTTGTGGAGCTACTTCAGACTCGCTAGTTGCTTGTAATACACTATCACTTGCCACTTTGTTATCTGATGTCACCTCACTAAGTGATGTCTGTTCACTGCTACTCAAAGAAGCAGTAAGCGACGCTGACTGAGCAGTCTTTCCATAGCGGGCACCTGTTGGCTTACGAGGTGTTTTCGCTTGGGCTTTTGACTGATAATTATGGTTACTATCATAATTACCAGTCTGTTGAGCTGATTGCGAATGATTTGGCACATTGTCCATATCTAGTTCTTCGCTATCAGCCTCAATACCAAGAAGTGTTTTCACCTCGTATCGACGTAGGTAGGTTACTTGTGCTCCCAGATTCTTAATATCATTGACATTGTAGAATACCGGAACCGACTCAATGTCGTAAGAAACACCACTTTCATGAAGTAGTGTCGTCACAACTTTGATCCCATTGGCATTACCAAACGGAATATGTTTGGTTTGCTGAGTCAACGTCAAGCCGAACTTGTTAAGAGCTGGACGTACAGCCCCTAAAATCTCTGATAGAGGTGCGAACTTAAAGTCAACGTTCTTAAACGTGACTCTACTTGTTGCCGTTACAGTACTAAACTCAGCTTGAGCCTTGGCCAAAGCTTCAAATAGTGGAGCCATAACCTCTGGCTCCGGTTTAGAATGGTCTTTAGCTTGTTCAGCCCATTCTAATTGCATTTCAGCCTTAGCTAGAGCTACTTTAACTTCAATAAGCTCGGCTACTAAGGTTTTCTCATTTGGTGTGTTCAACATAGTTTCAGTCATTGTCTTTCTCCTTCATTTTAAAAAGTGGCCTTTAGACCACTTTCTCTATTTATTGTTGTAAAAATTCTGCCACTGTTTTTGCTGTTACTAACGACTTATTCGTTAAACAGTAATCACAGTGACCGCATCCTTCGACAGACTTATGTGCTAAAGCATCTTTAAGTACTTCAAGATGCCCATAGAAGATGTCTCTCCCCATTTCAATAATAGTATCATCGATTAGGATTAACTCCTTATCTGGAACAGGTTCCTTTGAAACTGCCATAATATAAGGCGTAAACTCATAACCGTAGGTTTGCTTCAGCAACTCCTGATATACGTACATTTGTAGCGTATACTGATACTCTACAATGTTATAGAGAAGAGACTTCGTATAACGATGAAGTGTCGTCGAATATTTTTCCGACTGAAGACTCTCCATCGTTTTCAAGTCTATGAAATAACCGCCTGAAAGATTCAGACTATCAATTTTGCACTTGAAGGGAATCCCTTCTAACGTACCAGTGATAATCCGTTCTTTCTCCACGATTTCATCATCCGTACCATGATACAAACGATTAAAAAGCTCCTCTTTTTCTAAAGCAGCAATCATCTTATCTGCTTGTTTGAAAGGGGCTTTTACCTGGCCAGCAGTTTTTCCTCGTTGACTTATTATCTTATCTTGATTCCTTTCCAAAAAAGCTTCATGAGCTTCTTTAGTCTCAAAATAAGAATGAACATAATTACCAACAAGTAGGCTTTCTGTCTCCGTCTTCTCAGGCCAAAAGCCCAAGTCAACAACTTCCTGCCTTAAGGGACATTTGATGTACTCCTTAAAACGAGAAGCAGACATGTAATACCTATCTTGGTAGTAATTATCCTCTGTCAATGGAGGAAGTATCTCTACTTCTTTTATCATTCTTTCTCCTTCCAAGACAAAAAGAGCCCAGTATGACTGAACTCTCTACTTTCTTCTTAAAACCTTGAACTATGTACTAGAAAGGAATATTCTCGAACATAGAATCATCTAAAGGTTCTCCGCCTCCAGGAAAGCCCCCTTCTGCAGGTCCAAAATCTGGACTTTGCGAAGATGTGTTACTATGGTCACGAGGCTGTAAATTGTCAAAGTTTGACACATTAACCTCGGTCACATAGACCTTTTGGCCTTGTTGGTTTTCATAAGAACGAGTTTGCAACCGTCCTTCAACGGTCACAAGATACCCCTTCTTAAGCCAGTTTGCGAAATTCTCCGCAAACTTACCCCAAATAACGAGGTTAATAAAGTCGCTTTCACGCTCTCCGTTCTGATTTTTAAAATCACGGGGCGAAGCGATTCGAGCCGTCGCTACCGCCTTATTCGAAGGGGTATAGCGAAGTTCCGGATCTGCGACCAAACGACCAGTAATAATGACTTTGTTAAGCATAAGCTTTTCTCCTTTAAAAAATTGTTGTTGTAAAGTGACCTTGGAAAGCCTTAAACACCTGTTTGTAGCCTTTCCTCCGCATGCCGACAGTTTAGAGTTGAGAACACCTGTTCCTCACCTCCAATCATCGAGATGTCGCCTTTCTTTTTTGTCCGTCTACCCAAACTCAAAACAAAAAAAGCATAACAAAGAAGCCGGCAAGCCTTGTCTCTAAAAACAAGGTTGCGCGTACCTATGGCAAACCATAGGATAAACTTCTCGTTATGCTTAGTTGCTAATAACGTTTGTTGTAGCCTTTCAAAGTAAGTAAAGGCAAATTATCTCGTACCTGTTATAAGCGTTAAGCCCCTTCTTCTGTCTGATGGCTTAACTGATAGCTAAAAGCGAGTACGCTCCCTTTTAACCCCTTTAAACATGGTATGCTTACCACTGGGACAGAACCAGTAATGGCATCTCCTCCTCCATGTTTCCTGCTTTCTCTAGTCACGTGACCAAAGGTTCACCTTTAGAGGTGGTGAATTAAGTTATAAATATAATTATTTATGACTTTAGTATAGCAAACATATTAGAAGATAGCAAGCTAACATTAGAGGTCACTTGCTCTGGAAATTTTCTATAAAAAAAATTTTTTTCTGACATAATAACTATATAAGTTTAATCAGAAAGGAAACTACTATGCAAATATTACTTTTTAAGGACATCATCAAATTTGGCTTATCAAATTTTGAGGATAAAATTATTAAACAGTTAGCTCTTGCTCGATACAATATTAATAATCAGGAATGTCTTGTAATTATTGAGGGGCCGAGAAACAAGTTCATAAAGGTAGTGATAGACAATACTTTTACTCGTTCAGTAATTCGTGATCGTTTAAACGCTAATCTTCTAAAAGAACCAGTAATTAAACTATTTTACACTAATTTATATTATGGGATTGATCCCTCAACTACTGGAAAGCAGCCTTTAATTAACTTTTTAACCCAATATCAAATCAAGTATATGAAAAAAGGCTATGAACTCAAAAATAAACTTTCCTACAAATTTTATAGTCCTGATACAAAACTACTAAATACTGATTTAAGAAAAATATACGGGGTCAAATATATCGATTATAACAAACAGCTTGATGAATGCACTTCAAAAAAAATTATTCATAATGAAGAAGGTCTAAACGGAATTTGGACCTCGACACCGAGTAAGTTAGAAGCATCTTTAAAAGAACATTTCGTGAATCATTTATCTACAAATTATGGTAATATTCTACTAATACTTGAAGTGATTGATGATTGTTATTACTTCGAAAGTGACGATGAAATTATTGGAAATCAATTTAAAGTACTTGAAAAAATCATTTTACCGTTTGAAAAGAAAGAATGGTTCAAAATTATTGAAGATTCGTTAAATAAATTTAAAGAGTGACTAATTTATTTAATTGATTACTACATAACATAAATACTATTTTGCTTGTTTCAAATTTTATAAAAAGAGCTTTAGATAACCTACTATTTCCTATTTTAGAAGGTTATTTTGTGACCTTAAGTAACATAACTAAAAATGAGTTCAACCATTACTCATAATTGAAGATTTACAAATAGTAAACTAGATTAATATAAATTTTCCCACTGTGTAATTGAGTCTGGAAGTATTACTTTATAATTCTCGTAAAAGTCAAGCAATTCATTTGGTGTAATAACGACAATATTATCCAACTTACCAGCATTTAATACTTCTGGTGCAAAGAGGAACACTTCATAACCATTCTGGGTAAAATCTTCAAATCGTAATGCATCAAGTGCTTCGGCTTTTCTACCCTTTACTTGAACAACTGCCCTTCTCACCCGTTTGGGATCTCTAGATAAAAACTCGCATTCTACTTTTATAGTCGTCGATTTGCTTGCAATAGAATTCGAAAGAACATAATAGTCATAATTTACCTGTATATAGGAAATCACTAGCTCTTCCAAATCAAAATCAGGCAGGTTATCCAATAAACTACCTTCTAAACGAGCAACCTCATATTGATTCGTTTGAGAGAGTTTATTATAAATAGCTTTTGAGTACTCAACTATAATAGCATCATAAATTTTCTGTGCCGTTCCAGCATTAGCTCTGTTGAATGCTGCCTTGATTTGCCCTGGCACTTGCATACCGAATTTATAAGCATCTATCGGTAAAAATGCTCCTATGTCTAACCTTTTATTACACCTTGTAAGCACCTCGCCTTTAGCTCTACATATCCAATAATTACCATCTAAATCACGTGTCCAAAACAAATTATCTTCATGTGTATCCTTAAAGATATTCAGCACAGTATTTAATCGACCAGGCTCTTGACGAAGTCGTTCATAAAATTCAGAATAAGTTAATACTTCTCCCTCACCATATATTCGACTCCAACCAATAGCCAAATACTGTTGTTCTCCTTTTAAACAGAAATCAATTAATTCGTCACGATAGGATGTACCAGTTTTTAAGTTGATTCTAGCTACATATTTCATAATTCTACCTCTTTGAATAACAAAAGACTAAAATGAAGAGAGATAATGAGGTATTGTTGTTGGACACATTATGTCATTAAGACTATTCTCTTCGATTGACATTATAGCACTCCATGATGGAAGGTTCACTATAAAATATAACCTATTTAAATATTTCTTTATGTTTAAGACAGATCTTCCTTGATCGTTCCTCAACACTGCCTACAATAACATATCTGATTTTTTTCTCTTCAGATTGCATAGTAAACTCTTTTACGGATCCAACAAATTCTACTAACCTAATTCTCTAATAATAAGAGATGTGACACCCCCTAACTCCATTGTGTCCTTTCTCATAAACTGCTATAATTTTCTTGTAGTTCGATGAAACTACACTCGAAAATTAATCCTTTCAGTCTCTAATCCTCCTAACAGAAATAGAGACTCCTAATCAATCCAGTTCACATCATAATCTCCTATATACCCAGATGTGAACAAACCTCCTTTAAAACTAGGGCTACCGCCCTAGTTTTTTTGTATTTAAAGCCTACAGGATGTCCTGCTCAGTTGCGTGAACTAATATCATTAAGCTACTTTTACCCTCTAAATAACCCATAAATTAGGAAATACTTCGTTTCGGTGGTATATTCACCAACATTTGAATATGATCTGGGCAAGCTTCTGCTTCATGAATTTCAACGCCTTTTCTTTCACATAATAACCGTAAGATTTGACCAATACTTGCTTTGTATTTCCCATAGATTATCTGACGTCTATATTTTGGGGCGAAAACAATATGATACTTACAATTCCATGTAGTATGTGCTAAACTATTATTATCTTGTCTCATCAGGGGGTCCTCCTTTTGTATATTAGTTAGTGGTCGGAAAACTTATCTAATATAACACTTTAGGGGGACTTTTTTGATACATCGCTAAAAGCTTTTCGGAACCACTAGCACAGCTAGTGGTTTTCGAGAGTCAATAAATCCCCAGAATTCATTTCTGGGGACTATAACTTATTCTATTTGATTCCTTCTAGCATTACTGTTCTACAATACTATTCTTTTTTTCCAGAACTTTGTATTTAACCACTGAGAGATAGTTATATAGACAAATCTTCTTGTATCCTTTTCCAAAAGTTGGGTTCTTTATATAACTCACTATAATATAACCTACTCCTCTAGATAATAAATAAACCAGGAAGAGCAACAGCACGACTCTGTAAGAGTTGCCCATATCTTTATCTTCTACAAGATTTTTCATAAAATCTGGTATAACATTTGTGAAAAAAAGCATCGGTAATAGGCTCACTATTTTAACAATACTTTCAAATTTCTTTTGAGCATCCTCTCGCTCTTTTGAAAGCTCGGACATAACAAGCTCAACTACCTTTGATACATCTGTATAATGACTGTCTAAATAGTTTTCAAGATGTTCACAAACACTTTCAGAGGCATCTGGTAGATTAGTAAATACCGACCTATAAAAAAGCCCTAACAATATAATAAAAACTATATCTGCTACTGCAATAATTGATAAAAGGGAAATATCTAAATTATCTACTAAGTATATATTTTCGAGGTATAAAACTACCGGAAAAATCAATAAAAATAGCACTACCAATAAAAAAAACAAAAGTACATTAGTTAAACCCAACCACGGTATTTTCGCTCTTTGTTTTTGTATATTCTTTTTTTCGGCTTTCTCAACTTCAGTCAATAATTTTTCAATAACTGTATTCCTCAAAATTCCCTCTCCTTTTGAAATCTAACTAAGCTACCATGCAAAAACTAGTATGATTACTATAAAGTTTCTATAAATAACTTAATTCGTCCACCATTTAAGAAATATACTTCATTTCTTAACCTTACTCAATATTATTACATCAAATATATGAAAAATCAACCTCAGGTAGATAATACATGTATGATTTAAACAAAAAAGAATTTGATAAAACAACTAACCCTTTTATAGTATCAATAACTAAACAAGAGCTTTATGATCCTCATGCCTACGCTCACTTAAAAGTACTTCACCAAATTGTACCCCACTATCTTCACTGACTCGTTCCTGGCAATCGACACAATACAATTCTCTAGCCAATCGCTGTTGTCGCCCACCTACATAAACTACCTCTTCCATTCCAGGCAACATATAAGGTAGCATGGTATCAACAAGCTCATCAAAATGTGATTCATCGTTACTTAAAAAGAAACGTGCAGGATGATCACTATTATCAAAATCTCCAATGGCCACAAGACTATCTTCTTCTGTCAAGAGATAGTAATAAGCAGCTGTGCGGTCTTCTGTGTATCGAAAGAATAAATGTGATTCATGACAAAATGGGCATGTTCTATACTTATGACCAATAAATGATTTTAACCAACGTACAAGCAAATCCGATAAAGAGGCTTTTGTTCCCTTAAACAAGAACAAGACATTAGGTAGAATGAAACCAACAATTATAGGGATAACAGTTAGATTATTGTCCACCACCAAAAGATAAAACTGGAACATGGCTGTAAGTCGTAGAAACCAGACAATCGTATTAAGAAAGATCTGATTCGTGCCACTCAGAAAAGTACTGACTACTGTAGACTCTTTATTCTTCACAAAAGTAAGAGTAACACACTTGATGGTAAACATAACTACAAACATAATGACATAGGCTAACATTCACTTACCTCATTTTCAGCATCAGTAAATTCAGAAGCTACATCTCCCAAAAGAGAGATTAACTTAAAAGCACCCAAAGTATTATCTTGACTTAAATTGGTAAGCATACGATCCAGAGTCTTTAGACAACGTTTCTTCTCTGAGAGTTTCCGTCTATCCAATAAAGCACTATCTTCTAAGTCTTCTGTGTTACTAGAGGAACGTAGTTCATTTAGATCATATACATCACCAACGTCTAGGACTGATAGCTTACGAAGAACCCTAGAAACGACTAATGAAGAATAAGTCTGCGCGTGCTCTAGAAGTTCTGCAGACTCTTTCAACTTTTGAATAATGGTGTCTCTTTTGGCAAGTTCTTCCTCATCTAAAAGCAAAGCATCCAAGGGAAAAAGTTGTTCCACGATTGTCTTTTGACCAGGGACAAAAGCGTTACTTTGTCTTAAACCAGTGCTAGGAACAAAATGCTTTCCGTTGACAACTATAAGTCTCTTTCCTAACCACTTGTCGACAATGCCACGCTCACTAGAAACTATGACACCATCCATTCGTGTTATTTGGATAGCAACCTCGTTACCTACTTTTAGGCTAGCAATCCATTCTGAAATATCTTTTTTTGATAAATACATTATTTTGTTTCCTCCTTTGCGACTGACACAATATCATGGATAGCATCCTCATCAAGACGAGGTGCTTCATGCTTCCCTCCAGCCATTCGTTCAATTCGTTTGGACCATCCACCAGAAGTCTTATCCTTATGATAGATAACTGCTGTTGCTGCTTTCTCTACTCCCATAGCTTTAGCTAAATCCTTCCCACTTTCGTCAAGAACATTAACATAGATAATCTTGTTTCGTTCTTTTTCAGTTAAGCTCTTATTGAGTACTGGAATTGATTTTTGACAGTAAGGGCAATCAGGTCGAAAGAACACATATATCTCTGAAGCAGTATTTTTCTTATAAGGAAAAATGACATTATCTTCTTTAAAATAATCAAGCTGGTTTGATGTAATCTTTGTTGCGTGGAAACTTTGTTGCGTGAGTTCCTGATCAAAAACCATCGTAACCATACGATTACTATAACTGTATTCATTTTTAAAATTAGAAGTAAAACCAATCAGAATTACAGGTAACATAAATAACCCAAGAACAACTTTAGTCGATGTAAACTGATGGGCATGGTCCACACCTTGATATACGATATAAAAGGTCATAAGAACCCAAGGTAAGATAATCCCAAAAAGCAAACCAAACCAATCAAACGGAAATGCATAGACAACCCTATGGTTCACTACAACTACCATCAAAATAGATAACGTCACAAGAATCGCATAGCTAATATACCAACCCTTGTAAAGAGGATTATCCTTTAACTTGGGGAATGCATCACAAAGGGTTTTCCAAGCAGATTCAATTTTTATTTTCATTAATTACCGCTACCTTTCAATCTTTTTTATCTTTAAAACACCAACAGATACTTACAACAAATTCAAACTATCATGTGACTTTCTTACATCTTTTTAAATAGTTGAGAGAATGATTATGTGTTGCAGTTGCTGCGCGTGACTTATTCTTTTTTCGCTGATAAGAATTCATCAACCTTCCATACAAGTCTTCTTCCTAAGTATTCCAAATAATCCATTTACAAATACCTTTACTCTATCTATAAACAATCAAGAAATAATCATCAAAAGGGAGTTTGATTTTTTCTGGTAAAACTTCTTTTGGGAATACAATGATCATATGTTCATACTCTATTGAGAATTCTTCATATAAACTAGTTAAGTGTGGAATCAAGTCATTTTTGATATATGCCATAGGTATCATAGGGTACTCTTTCAATTCCCATGAATCAGTTTCAACAACAGCTGATAACTGGAATTTATCATCATCTAAAGGTTCTGATATCTCCTTAACAAGATAATCTATTTTCTGCAGTTCAGAAAAATCATAAGCCTCGCAATCACACCAATCTTTATGATTTGAAAACATCTTTTCTTGAATGATTTCGACAATAACGTCAGAAGCATTTGTTGTTGTTTGACTGAACAAAGAAATATTTTTACGCTTTAACATGTCATGTCCAGTTACACCTTCAACCTCGACCTCATTTACATATTCCAAAAAGTTCATTAAACGTTTAGATACTTGCGTATTATCTTTACGGCTATTCTCGAAAACGAAAAATAAACTAGAATTTTCAAATGCTGGTTCTTCTGCATAACCAAATATTTTAGAAAGTAGAATTGTTTGACGTTCTGTTGCTCGGTCATACTCAATAAAAAAAGGGTTATCGTTCACAAATACAACAGCATCAGGAACCAATAAAAGATTAACCCGACTAATAGGAAATACGACTTGTATGTTTAGGTCATAAACAGACTTATCTTGGTTTTTAAAAAAAAGCTTGTTTAAGATTTTAGCAACTAGTCGTCTGGTCTCTAAATCATGAATATTTACGGTTTGAGGTTTTCCTCCTAGAAGATTATTACTGACAATGCTATATACTGACCTATCATATTCTGTCGTTGTCGTTAACAACCGAATTTTATCAATCCCCTTTATCATAGTAAGCAACCAAGTACTGAAACCTTTGTTCAGATAATATATCTTTCTCTTACCGCTTCTAGCATCCGAACATGCTGAAATAGGATGATTAACCTTTCCAACAAGACGATAGAACCATGAATTAGGGGTTTTGGATTTTCGAGTTACTGCAGTATAAATGAGGTCTATGATTTCCTTATCAAAATAACCAAACCTTAGTAAATGATAAAAGATGATAAGCTCCTCTTCTGAAAACGACAGTGAGATATTTTGTTTTTTTGAAACAAAGTAAGTAGCTATTTTATTTCTCTGAGTGTAATGAATTTTATTTTTTTTATTTGAAATAAGTGAGGTAAAATCTCTATTTTTTATATCTTGCATTTTGTAGTCCTAAAATAGTCAATCAATAGGGTATATAGTCTGGTCTTTTTTCGAAGAGTATAGATATTATTTTTAAAGTTATGCTTAGCCTTTGATATAGACCTCCTCAAACATTCCTATGTACCCGTAAAATACTGATTGATACTTTCATCTCCTCTCATTCATAAGGTCGTAGTTTATTTCTATAACGATAATTCCTAAAAAACATAGTATATTCTAGCTATGTAGTAGTCACTATTTACTCATTTATGATTTACGAGTTTCTAATATTAGTCATCAACCCTATAAATACAGTAAACTTTTAGACTTTTGTTCTCTCTATACTTTCATTTATAAAATCTGGTTATTACATAATACTCGTAAAAACCGGTTTTATGGGGTTTTAAGCACTTAATAACTACAATTAGGATTCATTTATAATAGGTCGCTATAGTGTTCAGTATACCCTAGAATAGGTTATTTTCAAGGGAGTGACATGGGTTGACTTTTAATATTCTTGCTCTATACTATTAGACATAATTAATAATTAAGGAGCAAATTATGGCAGGAAAAAACAAAAAAACTGAATCAGATTTTATCAAGGAACTTGAAGCCTTAGAACAACAAAAGAAAGAAGCTACAGAGCAACTTAAAGCTTATCAAAAATCACAGACTGATAAACTAGGGCAGATCTATTTTGAATTGAAAAAACTAGAAAATCCAGATTTATCTATTGATGAGTTAGTTGTTGAAACACAAAATAAGGTTACAGAAGTAAAGAAAGAAATTAAGCGAAGAAAAGCAGAAGAAAAAGCAAGAAAGGAGGCTGAGAAGACTAATAAAGAAACATATAATAACTCTCAAAATTAGAACAAAAGCAACGGAAATCCGTTGCTTTTTATGTTATCTAAAACCCTTCTTCTTCATCAATATCCATTTGTTCTACATTACTTTCTAAAGTTCTAGTTGCTTTCTCACGAGCTACACGAGAGAGTTCTTGAGGTAATTCAAACTCTTGATTAGGTGCTTGAATATTTTGAGTATCAACTGTTTCGGGTGTAGATGATGGAGCTAGGATCACTCTTTGAGTTATTTCTTTATCCTTTAACTCACCAATATCATTTTTGCTATTTACAGTTTGTTTTTCTTCAACAACTGGAGGAATTTCTGAGTTATTGACCTCCTCTTTTTGCTCAATATCCTCTGTTACCACTTCACTAATTGAAGTACTTTCTCTATGTTCTGTTATACTCTCGTTGACTAATATTGTTCTTTTAACTGATGGGGAATCATCTTTTTTACCAACTGTATCATTTACATTACTATCAACATTTGGCACCTTAACATCCATAATTGCTTGCCATTCTTCTTCAGTAAAATCACTTTCATAGAGGTGACTTTCAGACTCTTTTTGAGCATAATATTCTATCACTTCTGCT
The DNA here is from genome assembly GCF_001837455.1 of Streptococcus sp. HMSC068F04. Taxonomy (NCBI): domain Bacteria; kingdom Bacillati; phylum Bacillota; class Bacilli; order Lactobacillales; family Streptococcaceae; genus Streptococcus; species Streptococcus sp. HMSC068F04. The sequence continues at coordinate 9,545 of NZ_KV832531.1, read as the reverse complement.
CTCCACAACTTGTATGCTTTTGCAATTTCCGGTTCTTCCTCTCCAAGCCCATAAACCTTATTGAAAGGTGTATGTGAGACAAAAGAGTCCTTTGAAATATCCATTTCAAAATGCGGAGATGTTGTCAAATAAATCATATTTGATACTTCATCATCACTGACGATAACACCACCAACTTGGAATTTCTCTAGGTTATTTGCATCTCTAGCAGTGAAGTTATCTTCTTCTACCACTTCCTCTGAAGTCGCACTTGAGTTTCCTTGATTCCCTGCTAAGAGATCATCGTTTGCTGCACGTTTGGTTTCTTTAAGAGCATAATGTTTTCCTCCTGAACGTAGATTAATGAACTCTACAACCTTTGTTGAGGTTTGTTGGAAGGTAAAGGCATTACGATAAGACATCTTGATTGCATCAGCCCCAGATTCGCCAATAGAATCCCTAATTTGTTCGTCATGTTGATAAGCATGCATAACTGGAACATGGAACTTACGGGACTCATCTAGGAAGTTACTATCATTACCTGGCATCAAGTAACCATTCTTTTCATCTTCATAAAAAGCAAAGAATGGAGACTTATCTGGGAGACGTCTTTGAGCAGCATTTTGCATAACTAGTGTTACCATTTGTGCTACCATTCGAGACTTCTCTTTACCAAGAACACCTTTAGCAGAATTGACCAAAATCATTCCACCCGTTTTTAAAACAATATCTAAATCTTTGGTACTTTGAGAGAAAAATACACGACGAATTTCTGGTGAAGATGATAGGTCATCAATAACTGCTTTTAGACCAGACACGTTAGCATCAAAGGTATAATAATATTCCTCTGTGTACGAATTTAATTGATGAGCATTGATGAAATAATCATAAGAACTTTGAAGGTTTTCAAGTTTATTTCTTTCATCATTAAAGGCGTTTATAGCTTCATGAACATTCTCTGGTCTAAGGATAGTATCAAAGAGTTGTTCGTGTTCACGATTGTACTCTGATTCCTCTAACCACTTTTCTTTTTCCTGCTCTAAGAACGCTTCATGCTTTTTCAACGTTTCTTCAAAAAGCCTTTTCTTTCGATTGAGTAGTTGTTCAAAAACAGCAATATAGGCTTCAATCCAATCACTAGAACGTAACATATTTGAGAATTCAGTTAGTGTTGGAGACTTACCTTTTAACATGTAGTTGATTGGGGCATCTGGTATCAACGCTACCTCTTTAATGACCGTAATGATATTATCAGTAAGTTGTCCTTCTTGGTTTAGGAAGAAAGAAGAACCAGTCCCACTTGGATCACTAAATCGTTTAAATAAGTCTCGAACAGCCCCTTTCACCTGAGTAGTATCTCCATCCAAAATATTTATTGCACCAGTTCCTGGGTTAGTAGGATCTAGAGTCCAAATCATTTCATCAGGGAAGCCCATTTTATGAGCGTACTTAACAATTGTGCCATACATCGAACCTGATGGTTCAGTCATATAAATACCATTTGTAAGCTCTGAAGCATAACCATTGTTATACCACTGCTCCAACAATTCACGTCTTTTTTTCTTACGTTCAAACTCTGTGCTAAAGAATTCTTGTTCCAGTTCTTCATCTACTTTCATCAAATACTTACGATAGGATAATAGATAGTATTTCATATTTTCCATATCCTGTAGGATTGCTGGAATCAGAATCGTTGCCGATTTACCAGTACCAATCAAACCAAAGATAATAGTGTGATAAGTCCTCTCGTTAGCATGTAAAATCACTTGCTCTCCAGTTTTAGAGTTAAGTCCCATAACCAAATTCGCTTGACCTTTTTCATCTTGATTATGAACAATATTACTTAATACACTATCTTGGAAGTAACGTCCTCCTAGCCATTGCTCAACAAGTTTCTCATAGGTTTTTTCAGCAATCCCAGTCGCATAACTATTATAAAAAATAAGACCAATTGCTCCAATCGGAGTCAACAATAATAAACTGTTAAACCAGTCAGCTCCTATTAAAGGTTTGAGGGTATGATAACTTAATACAATACCTGTCTGACTTCCATTTGGTATTGACCAGGGCATATATTTGAGATAATTATCTGCTACATCATACATACGATTGATGAGGGATAAGATAAAGTTATTGATTGTTAGTACATATAATCCAGAAGATATAAGTACTGCTGCTAGTGCTGCTCTTATAGCATACTTACCAATAATCTTCTTTCGTTCTGCTCGTTTTAAGGTATCATATTTTTCAAATAACACGAAAATTTGACGACTTGTAACATTACTGTGCCATACACCAATGTATAAAACTAAAGCCATATTAACGAACAAAAATATAAATAAAGATATAAATACCCAATTAGGCAAACGCCATCTAAAGATAAACATAATAATATTGAAAGCAAATAATCCAAAAGATATATGATATACCCAATCAATATATTTTCGCCAACAAAACAGTAAGATATCTATAGTTCGCTTACCATTTGTATAATAACGATTAAAAAATAATTTCAAGATCTTCCGCATAAAGCACCTTTCTAGTAAGCAAACATTCTTTTCAAGAATTCCATAAATAAAACAATAGCAATCGGACTTATTACTCCAAGTCTAATGAATAGATTTCGTCGAGGTAAGCTTGTTGTTTTCTTACCTTCTGTAATCAACCATTGATAGTGATATATGTATCCCTGTATGAAACCATATGCAGGTAATATTCCAACTGCTAGAATTTCTATTAGGGTAAAGACCTCTACGAAACTAATCATAGAGAAGTCACCACTATGTGTGCCTCCCTTTGATATCATTGCGAGTCCATAGATGATGAAAATAGGGATAAATGTAACGATATATAAGAATAAAATTGATTTTAAGGCAAAATTTACTCCCATGATTTGTTTCTCTGGATTATTGATAGATTTAGCATAACTCCACCTACCGATACCGATGAAGACCAAGGTAATAGGTAAGACATACCGAAAAAAGACTATCAGATAATAGACAATAGCATTGATATTATGATGGTTCATGGCCCCTCCTTGTTAGATTTTTCTGTTCCGAACGTAAACAAAAAGTTCCCATTTCAGAGGGAACTATATGCGACTCAACTAGTGAAAAATGTTGATAAGATTTTACTGTTCACACGATTTGGATAGAAACTATTGAAACGTGATTTGATACGAAACAGACATTTTTTCTCTTCCGTATTCTGTGAATTACTGCTCACTTCTTCAGTTTTTTTAGCTACTCGACGCCCCCTGCTATTTGCGTCTACCCAGCGATAATGAGCATCTAGTATGACAACTGAAATTTCATCTCCTTGCTTAAAAGGAATCCGATTTAAAGAACCCGAGTCCTTCATTTTAATTTTGATTCCTGGAAAGTCAACCAACTCTACTGTATGTAGACTTTGTGGGTCAAAACTGATAAATCGCACTTTAAACAATCGTCCTATGACTTTCTTATTATCAATCATCTCAATCAAAGCATCTTGAGGTGCTTCTTCGAGAACTTTCATATCTCCCTCGATACGAATATAGTCATGGATAATGTGACGTTCTCTTTGATTTGGACTTGGTTTTTGGGTATTGGCCCCAGTAATTTTAAATTCCACCCTATCAAAGACTGATACTACTTCGTCTAGGTTAACAAATGAAGAATCACACTCATAACTTACCCTATGTTTTGGAATAAATACCGTTTGTAATTTTTTGGTCATTACCATGATACCTGCATTGCTACCATTGTTAATCACGGCAGATACAATACCTTCATGAGTACGTTCCAAGATGTTTTTTCTATCTCGATTACGAGAAGAGTTATCTTTACTCTTTTCAATTTGCTGAAGAAGCTGGTAGTTAGTTAACCACTCAGCTAACTCAATACTACCTTCAACAACATAGTTTGATGGGTTATTAATCGTTAGTTTATAATTGTCGATAGTTTGGATATGAATTTCAGTTAATTTACAAGGGAAAATACGCCCAACCATTTTAAAGAAATCTTTTGGTTGGCGGAAGCCAGATTCTGTTTGCTTAATATAAACTGTTGTTCCAGCAAGTTCTCCATTCTGAACACGCCCTACTAACATATCGCAGAAAGCGACACCTTCACCGATAGGGCGACCATTTCTATTTCTCGGAATAAATAGCTGTGTTTCAAGTACATTCTCTACCACAACTGATACAACCTTATTAGTTGCTTGTTCTAACAAATACTCATCTTCAGTATTTCCGAGATCAATATATGGGAGTGTATAGTTTCGAATGATATCTGAGACTTCTTCTGGGACACATTCAATTTCTGGTTGCTCAAACCATTGTTCTTGTTCATCTTTCCTATCTGCAACAACCAATGTTTTAAATTTTTGCTCCCCTAAACTAGCATAATGGACGTTCTCATAACCGTCCTCTCTTATAAGTTTAAGTGCTTTCATATGTTTCTCCTTTAATGTCTTTTTTGACATTAAAAGCATAACAAAAAAGGTCACTACCTGTAAGATAGTGACCCCCCTTGACTTTTGTTAATTCATAGCGATAAGAAGCCCAACACCCAAGACTACAATTGGTGTAATTAAGGCGAAAATTGAAAAGATTTTCTTGGCGATACCGATGGTAACATATAAGAAACTCGCTAATGTTAGTAATAGAACCAAGATCATAAACATAATCCTCACCCTTTCTTCTGGCTCTGTTTTAATTATTATTATATAGATTTTTGATATCAATGCAAGGTTAGAGAGCAACAAATATAAAGGCAACTTCAAAAATTTCATTGTGTGCTTCTGCATGAAACCAACGGTTAATTGCGCTCACGTCGATAGCCTTTTCAAATATATAATCCTCAGTTTCCTTAACATCAAAAAAGCCCCCAGAAGAATATCACTTCTGAGAACTTTTCCATCAGTCTTAATGTGGAATAATTCTTAAAGTTAAGTTAACCCATCACTAATAACTAGTTTTTTATATTTTTCTTTCTCTTATTTGAGATGATTCCAAAATGAGCCGTTGCTAAAGCAATAATACCTGCCCACTCAAAACCATAACCATATTCACTACTTGTATTTGGTAAATACCCCTTCATTCTTATAGTTGTTTCTTTTGATGAAAGAGGTTCAGAATACGATTGATTCATCACTACTGGCTCTAACTTAGTATTTATCACAGTAGAACCTCCTTGATGCACTTTCGTAATATTATTACGTTCGATTCTATTAACCTCAATTGGTGCAACATCGGGAACTTGTGATACCTGTTTTGTTCCTCGATAAACCTTCTTAGATTGCGGTTCAATACGTGATAATTCTTTCTCAGTGCTTGACTGTAATTCACCATTTACATAGATGTCTGTGATTTCTACAAAAACTTGTCCGTCTACTGCTGCTATTTCTCGAATTTTTCCTGCTTCAAGACTTGCATCATTAACGTATTCAACCTTATCAGTCTTAAGAACTCGACTTTCTTGACGAACCTTGGTTTCAATAATAGCCTCTGGTTTACTGTGTTCAATTGGTGCAACATCTGGAACTTGTGATACCTGTTTTGTTCCTCGATAAACCTTC
>NZ_KV832531.1:0-3907 GCF_001837455.1 Streptococcus sp. HMSC068F04 | reverse complement strand
TGTACTTGATTGCAACTCACCATTTACATATACGTCTGTGATTTCTACTAAAACTTTTCCGTTTATTGCTGCAACTTCTCGAACTTTGCCTGCATCGAGACTTGAATCATCAACATATTCAATCTTATCTGTCTTAAGAACTCGACTTTCTTGACGAACCTTGGTTTCAATAATAGCCTCTGGTTTATTATTCTCCATTGGTGCAACATCTGGGACGTGAGATACCTGTTTTGTGCCTCGATAAACCTTCTTAGATTGCGGTTCGATACGGGATAATTCTTTTTCAGTACTTGACTGCAATTCACCATTTACATAGATATCTGTGATTTCTACCAAAACTTGCCCGTCTACTGCTGCTATTTCTCGGACTTTGCCTACATCTAGACTTGCATCATTCACGTATTCAATCTTATCAGTCTTAAGAGCTCGACTTTCTTGACGAACCTTAGTAGTCATTTGTTGTTCTGTCAATTTACTTTGAATCAAATAAACCCCTAAAGTTGACGTGGTTAAGGAAATGTTCTTGTCCTTTTCATTCCAATTAAATGGTACCTCTTCAAAAGTCGACTTATCTTTTACATAATGTAACACTTTATAAGGTTTTCGACCTGAAATCACTGCTAGTTCAATTTTAGCGTCTTCAGATAAGGATACTATATTACCATCATCATCTAAAGCTTGAATTTCCATAAGAAGGTTATTATGATCCCCGACCTTTTCCAAGATATCAGCATTAGTAACTTCCTTTTTAACAACCTTATCTATCGCATTTACATCATTTCCAGAAACTGTCACCGTAACAATGTTATCATCATCACTTAGGATTTTTGTGTCCTTTTCCCACTTAGCATAAAGCACCTTGTCACCTGCTTTATCGAACAATGTATTAAAGTAAGGTTCACCTGAGAAATTATCATCTAAATACCATCCTGTAAAAACGTATCCTTTACGAACAGGATAAGGCAACTCCGTATCTACATCAGTTTGGTAGCTCCTTGGAACATCTTCCTTTAATATGCCATCTCCAACTTTATAAGTTATCTTATAAGACAATGGTTTTAAGTTGAAATGTACTTCTGTCTGAGGTGGTGGTACTGGAAGCCAGTCAGACTCAGCAGACTCATATCCCTCTTTACTTACCTTGACTTTCCAGAATCCCTCTGGCACATCCCAAGCATACTCGCCATTAACTGTCGTAAACAAAGGATTAAACTGTGAATACTCACCTGCATCCCATAGCACTTCTTCACCATTTTCACCTCGATAATAAATTGTGGTTATTGCACCAGTAATAGGATTCTTAGAAACATCATTGATTACAATACCGGATGGGTCTATCACAAATTTAAAATCTGAGAGTGCACTACTGCTAATTCTTTCATTGACTTCGTTTGACTTTAAATCACCAATTCCCCTAAATTGATTTTTCGAGTTTCTAACTCCTTGTGATAAATAATATAAAAAATTATGAATATCATGCTCACTTAATTCTCCATTCTCTGGATTAATAAGCTGCTTTTTTTCATATCTTGGCAAAACTATATTAGGATGTACACCAATTCCAATTCCATTACGGAATGGATCACTAACCGGATCTCCTATTATACTATAAGCCCTTGTTAAACCTGAGGATTGTAATAACTCAATTAGTTCCTTTTCTGACTGAAAATCCGTGTTTAATAGCTCGTCTATTATTTTTTGCAACGGTGATAAAATACCTCCTGTTGCATTTTGTATCAGATTTCCAATCAGTCCCTTCACCACTGCAAGCATTTGTTCTTTCTCTGCAGCAAGTCCGACACCATTAAAAGTAACAACATTTTTTAGATTTCCTCTAATTAATTTTTTCGGATCGATAACACTACCAATTATTTCAGAATCTTGAGCTATTAATCTATTTTTTAACATTTCTGCTGCTAAAATATATGCAAGATAGGAGCCTCTAGAATGCCCAACAATTGATACATCATAATCACTACCGCTAGGCAACAACAAATTAAGAGAGGTCTTTATTACGTCTTTATCTAAAGATACGCCAGCCCATATATCAAGATAATTATCTATCCATTCTGGGCTTAAAAAAGGCTTTTCTATTCCTCTATCGCCACCTTCTCTTACCTCCTCATCTGTACCACGTATAGCTAAAACAATTTCTTTTGTCTTATCATTTACAAATCTATAAACATTAATGTATGCAACTCCTGGTAAGAAGACAGGTGAACCCAATAATCGCCAATTTTCAAATAAAGACTGGTCTAATCCTCCTATGTTTAAGCCCTTGTCATTAAAACTCTTATCAAGGAAGATTTTTTTTATTTCTTTTTCTGATTTATAACTTAATAATGAGAAAATTGCCAAATCGCGGTCTCCTACGTCCCAGGCGTTTGGGTGTTTATCAACTATATCTGGATATCCATCCCCATCACTATCTATTTTTAAAATTTTGTCCGCAGTACGTTGTGATAAATTATCTTGAACCTCTCTACTATATATAGTTTCTGATGGTGCAACACCTTTTTCAAGATAAAGAGACATTTTACCGGGAATATAACTAGTATTTTCTTGGTCAAAATAGCCAGTATATACATATTTTTCTTTTTTGACATCCCATTTTAACTCGATAACTTTATTAATACCTTCGCGACTACTGACAAGATAGAGACTATCATTGCCACTGGTATTCGTATATTCAACCTCAAAATCAAATTGTCCACCAGGTCTAAAACTAATTACTGGAACTTTGTCCTGGTTCTCTTTCAAATTATAAGTGTAGCCATTATGACTCATGATAAAGTTCACTAACTCAGGATAATTTTTCTCATAGCGAACTGTTGTTGTCTCACTGATTTCTCGACCATCTGATGATAAAGCCTTCACTTTGATTGTATATTCTTTGTTGTCTACAGGAGTGACTAGAGGTACATCAAAGGTATAACTTCCATCTTTCTTGATCTTGACTTGACCGACAACCATATCATCAAGATAAGCAATTAGCTGGTCATTAGGGTCGGCTATTCCACTAATACGAGAGTAACTCCTTGACGTTACCTGATTAGCTGTTAGTGTTAAGACAGGTATATTAACATTGATAGCTCCAATATTTTCGGATACTTTTTTTCTATCTTTCTGATAGGAAAGCTGTGCAAATAAACGAACATTAGTGAGTTCTCTATTTTCTGTCATCAGCATTAACTTAATCTTACCTATCTCTTCTGAAACAGGAATATCAAGATAACCATTAGAAACTGTTGCCGTTACATCTTGGCCATTTACTCGTATTTTACTTTCAAAAACTTTCGTTGTAGATGGTATATTGAGGTGAAGGACATACTTACCATCATCACTTGATTTATCTTTTTTTATAGCGTACTTTAGGTCTAGACCTAAATATCCTTGTCGACGAGTACCTGTTGTCGTTGTCAGATAGTAGGAATTGCTACTGTCTAATACTTTACTGTCATCATTTGCTACATTTTCATCACGAAGTTTAAAGTTAAGTTGTTTTTCAATCATATATTCTAAAGCAAAAGAATCCAGGTAAACATGGTATTCTACGCTTTCAGAAGGTGTATCCCAAGACTGAACGAAAGCTGTCAAACTTTTTGGAAGATACACAGACTTCAGTGTTGGAATATTGGCTAAAGTGTAATCATCAAGATAAGTCACACCTTCTGGAATCTCAATTGTTTCAAGCTTGGTGTTTCGAAAAGCTCCACTACCGATTACTTGCAAACCATAAGGTAAATTAATTACCTCAAGTGGCGTACTATTAAAGGCATAAGAGCCAATTTCCCTAACACTAGAAGGAACCGACATATTTGTCAACTGTGTCCCACTAAAAGCATAATTGCCTATCTGTGTTAGCGTACTTGGTAATACTACCTCTTTCAAACTAGAACCTAAAAAA
>NZ_KV832530.1:44657-46191 GCF_001837455.1 Streptococcus sp. HMSC068F04 | reverse complement strand
GTCAACAAGCGCTAGCGAATCCGCAAGTACATCGGCATCAATGAGTGCATCGACAAGTGCGAGCGAATCCGCAAGTACGTCAGCGTCACAAAGTGCCTCAACAAGCGCTAGCGAGTCAGCAAGTACAAGTGCATCGATGAGCGCTTCAACAAGTGCGAGTGAATCAGCAAGTACAAGTGCGTCCATGAGCGCTTCAACAAGTGCATCAGAGTCAGCAAGTACGTCAGCATCGATGAGTGCTTCAACAAGCGCATCAGAGTCAGCAAGTACGTCAGCATCGATGAGTGCCTCAACGAGTGCGTCTGAATCGGCAAGTACCAGTGCTTCCATGAGTGCATCGACAAGTGCCAGCGAATCAGCAAGTACAAGTGCATCGCAAAGTGCCTCAACAAGCGCTAGCGAATCCGCAAGTACGTCTGCATCAATGAGTGCTTCAACGAGTGCGAGCGAGTCAGCAAGTACAAGTGCGTCCATGAGCGCCTCAACAAGTGCGTCTGAATCAGCAAGTACGTCCGCGTCGATGAGTGCGTCAACGAGTGCGAGCGAGTCCGCAAGTACGTCGGCCTCAATGAGCGCCTCAACAAGTGCAAGTGAGTCAGCAAGTACAAGTGCATCGATGAGCGCTTCAACAAGTGCGTCTGAATCCGCAAGTACAAGTGCTTCCATGAGTGCGTCAACAAGCGCTAGCGAATCCGCAAGTACGTCGGCCTCAATGAGCGCTTCAACGAGTGCGAGCGAGTCAGCAAGTACAAGTGCTTCCATGAGCGCTTCAACAAGTGCTTCAGAATCGGCAAGTACTTCAGCGTCGATGAGTGCGTCAACAAGCGCTAGCGAATCCGCAAGTACGTCGGCCTCAATGAGCGCTTCAACGAGTGCGAGCGAGTCAGCAAGTACATCTGCGTCAATGAGCGCCTCAACCAGTGCATCAGAATCAGCAAGTACGAGTGCCTCAATGAGTGCATCGACCAGCGCCAGCGAGTCAGCAAGTACGTCCGCGTCCATGAGCGCCTCAACAAGTGCGAGTGAATCTGCAAGTACGTCGGCTTCCATGAGTGCATCAACAAGTGCATCAGAATCGGCAAGTACGTCAGCCTCACAAAGTGCGTCAACCAGCGCCAGTGAATCTGCAAGCACCAGTGCGTCGATGAGTGCCTCAACGAGTGCGTCTGAATCGGCAAGTACGTCCGCGTCAATGAGTGCCTCAACGAGTGCTTCAGAATCAGCAATTACGTCGGCATCCATGAGTGCGTCAACCAGTGCCAGTGAGTCCGCAAGTACATCAGCGTCGCAAAGTGCGTCAACCAGCGCAAGTGAATCAGCAAGTACCAGTGCCTCACAGAGCTCTTCAACGAGTGCATCAGAGTCAGCAAGTACGTCAGCATCCATGAGCGCCTCAACAAGTGCCAGCGAATCAGCAAGTACATCTGCCTCAATGAGCGCATCGACAAGTGCGAGCGAGTCAGCAAGTACATCTGCCTCACAGAGTGCCTCAACGAGTGCGTCAGAATCAGCAAGTACGTCAGCGTCCATGAGC
>NZ_KV832530.1:25664-44557 GCF_001837455.1 Streptococcus sp. HMSC068F04 | reverse complement strand
ATCAGCAAGTACGTCAGCGTCCATGAGCGCTTCACAAAGTGCCTCAACCAGCGCCTCAGAGTCAGCAAGTACGTCAGCATCGCAAAGCGCCTCAACCAGCGCCAGCGAATCGGCAAGTACGTCGGCTTCCATGAGCGCTTCAACGAGTGCGTCTGAATCCGCAAGTACGTCAGCGTCAATGAGTGCATCAACAAGTGCGAGTGAGTCTGCAAGTACGTCGGCATCAAGCTCAGTTATCACAAGTATGGGAGAACCTGCGATCCACTCCCTTGACAGTGTTGATATTAATAGTGTTATTGTTTCTGATTCGATTAGTGTGTCAGTATCGGCCTCGATTTCTCTATCAGTAAGTGCTTCAACTTCAGCAAGTATCAGTGCGTCACAGAGTGCCTCATCCAGCGCTAGTGAATCGGCAAGTACAAGTGCATCACAAAGTGCATCAACAAGTGCATCAGAATCCGCAAGTACATCAGCGTCACAGAGTGCCTCAACGAGTGCAAGTATCTCTGCATCTCAAAGTGTGTCAATCAGTGCTAGTGATTCATCACCTACGTCTGTAGCTAGTGCTTCAAGCTCTGAAAGTATGTCTCCTAAGGATCATACTGAAGCCAAACAACTTCCGAAGACTGGAGAAACTGAATCGTCGTTAGCTACACTCTTCGGTGCCTTAGCGACGGCAACTGGTCTTGCCTTTCTTGCCAAACGGAAGAAAGATGAAGAAGAGGACGAAGATTATTAGTATTTTAGGATTGTAATAGTCTTTACAATGCTCAGATAAGCACAGTAAAAAACACCTTCATGTTAGATATGCAGTCTAGCTAGGAGGTGTTTTTTGATTTGGAGATGTTGTGAAAGTTTCAAAAACAAACAGCAACAATAAAAAGGAGGTCAGCTTTAACTGACCTCCTAATTTAGTATTACATTTTACCTGGATGAGCGACGTTGTTGCTCTGTTAGAATGACTTCAAATAACAAGTTTCCAACCAAATTGAACATCTAATGCGAACGCAGATTTTCACGTTTTTTGGGGCATCATAGACAAAAATCATGTGATCACTGATTTTAGAAAGTAGGTGATTGCCTAAAGTAGTAATAGTTAAGACAGTTGCCCCATGTCTTTTGGCTTGTAAGATACTGTTATTGACATCCTTGCTTTTTCCACCGAGTGAGAAGACGATAATGACGTCCTGAGGTGTCACAATAACTTTAATACGTTCAATACTGAATTGTTCAAAATAATCGTTGGTCCAAATGTTGATCAGTTTCAATTTGCGGTTGAAGTCGGTCATAGGCATGTAACTAGATCCCACGCCGATACAGAAAATACGTCTAGCCTCAAGAATCTTATCTGCAAAGCTTTGGAAATCTTGCTCTGAGAGGATGGATAAGGTATGTTCGAACTCGACGTGGAGTTGTTCTTTGAGTTGTTCAAAGGAGTTATGTTCTAATTTGGCTTGATTCTTCTTAAGTTCTTTTGATAAACGCAGGTCATACCGTAGTTCATTATAGGTCTGGTAACCTAGTTTCTTGCAAGCACGGATAACAGTAGAAGAAGAAATAAAGAGTTCATTGGCAATAGCCTTGAGGGTAATATTTTCAACCTCTTCCTGACGCATGAGATAATCTATAACTTCCTCTTACAGCTCAGTAAGTAGTGAATGGCTTAGATAGTTAGAATTTATTTTCAGTATGAGAAATTATCCTAAAAAAGACATCATCTCTACAGCCTGATATATTGCTTAAGTTAGTGTTTTTAAGTGTTTCAAGAGGAGAAGTCTTAAGAATCTGGTCTTTTTCCATTAGATTCTCTTGGATTAAGGTTAAAAGCAAAAAAGCTTATCAAGAATAATTCTAAATAGCTATAGTTTCCCAATTCTCTTTCCCTCAACGATAAAAAATGAATATTTTATATTTCTAAATACTCATCAAAAACTAATATTATTAAAACAACAAAAGGACTTTTCTAAAAAATATGAAAATTTATCGAATCTTATTGAAAAAAAGCTTTCAATGATTTAGAATGAAGCTATAAATGGGAAAAAGGAGTCTTTTTATTATGGACAAAAAAGTACATTATAAAATGCACAAAGTTAAGAAACAATGGGTAACCATCGCAGTGACAGGTTTGTCTCTCGGTGCAGTCTCAGCGGTTTCTTTAGGAACTAACGACGGTGTCGTTCAGGCAGACGAACATACGGATGCTACTGTAGCCATCCCCGATATTACTGTTGATACGGGTACTGTATCTAACGATACAACGGCTGCTCAGGATCCAACTACAGCAGTTGCAGCGACAAACGATGTCGCAACTGACCAAGCAACTCCAACAGCAACTTTCGATTTGACAACTGATACAACAAATACAGTTGCAGCGAATGCTGTTGATACGGTAGCGACTGTCGGTACTGATCGTGCGGCAACTACAAACGATACAACAGCAACCAATGATACAGCTGTTGATACAACAAATAACAATACTACAACTGACACAACAACAGTTACTGATCGCGCAGCGACAACTGAACGTCGTGCGACTGGTGCTCGCCGTGGTCCTACAGGAGGCCGTCGTGCTACCCCAGTTAACGGCAATACAAATAATGCCAACAATACTGTCACAGTAGTAAATAACGACCTTCCAGCAACTAATAATGTCGTAACTGATGGTCCAAGCCACATCAAAACTATTAATGGAAAACAATACTACGTTGAAGATGATGGCACTATTCGTAAGAACTATGTTCTTGAACGTATCGGTGGAAGCCAATACTTTAACGCTGAAACTGGTGAATTGTCTAACCAAAAAGAATACCGTTTCGATAAGAACGGTGGAACAGGTTCATCAGCTGACAGCACAAACACAAACGTTACTGTAAATGGTGATAAAAATGCCTTTTACGGTACAACTGATAAAGATATCGAACTTGTTGATGGTTACTTCACTGCCAACACATGGTACCGTCCAAAAGAAATCTTGAAAGATGGTAAAGAGTGGACTGCCTCAACTGAAAATGACAAACGTCCATTGCTTACAGTTTGGTGGCCAAGCAAGGCTATCCAAGCGAGCTACCTCAACTACATGAAGGAGCAAGGTCTCGGTACCAATCAGACCTATACGTCATTCAGCTCACAAACCCAAATGGACCAAGCAGCACTTGAAGTTCAAAAGCGTATTGAAGAACGTATTGCGCGTGAAGGTAACACTGACTGGTTGCGTACAACTATCAAAAATTTCGTGAAGACCCAACCAGGTTGGAATTCAACTTCTGAAAACCTTGATAATAATGACCACTTGCAAGGTGGTGCCCTTCTCTATAACAACGATAGTCGTACAAGCCATGCTAACTCAGATTATCGTCTTTTGAACCGCACACCAACTAGTCAAACAGGTAAACACAATCCTAAGTATACTAAGGATACAAGTAACGGTGGTTTCGAGTTCTTGTTGGCAAATGATATTGACAACTCAAATCCAGCGGTTCAGGCTGAGCAGTTGAACTGGCTCCACTACATCATGAACATCGGTACTATTACTGGTGGTTCTGAAGATGAAAACTTCGATGGTGTTCGTGTCGATGCCGTGGATAATGTCAATGCTGACCTTCTCCAAATTGCTTCAGATTATTTCAAAGCTAAATATGGTGCTGATCAAAGTCAAGATCAAGCCATTAAACACTTGTCTATCTTGGAAGCATGGTCTCACAACGATGCCTATTACAATGAAGACACTAAAGGTGCCCAATTGCCAATGGATGACCCTATGCACTTAGCATTGGTATATTCACTCTTGCGTCCAATTGGTAACCGCTCAGGGGTTGAACCACTCATTTCAAATAGTTTGAATGACCGTTCTGAAAGTGGTAAAAACTCTAAACGCATGGCTAACTACGCCTTTGTTCGTGCTCACGATTCAGAGGTACAATCAATCATTGGTCAAATCATCAAAAATGAAATCAACCCTCAATCAACAGGGAATACCTTCACGCTTGATGAAATGAAGAAAGCCTTTGAAATCTACAACAAAGACATGCGTAGTGCTAACAAGCAATACACACAATATAACATCCCATCAGCATATGCCTTGATGCTTACGCATAAGGACACTGTGCCACGTGTTTACTATGGAGACATGTACACAGATGATGGTCAATATATGGCTCAAAAATCACCATATTATGATGCTATCGAAACCCTCTTGAAAGGCCGTATCCGCTATGCAGCCGGTGGTCAAGATATGAAGGTTAACTACATCGGTTATGGTAATACTAATGGTTGGGATGCTGCAGGTGTCTTGACATCTGTACGTTATGGTACAGGGGCTAACAGTGCTTCTGATACTGGTACGGCAGAGACACGTAACCAAGGTATGGCAGTTATCGTTTCAAACCAACCTGCCCTTCGTTTGACAAGCAACTTGACAATTAACATGGGTGCGGCTCACCGTAACCAAGCTTATCGTCCATTGCTTTTGACAACAAACGATGGTGTGGCTACTTACTTGAATGACAGCGATGCTAACGGTATTGTTAAATACACTGATGGCAACGGTAATTTGACATTTAGTGCAAATGAAATTCGTGGTATCCGTAACCCTCAAGTTGATGGTTACCTTGCCGTTTGGGTACCAGTAGGTGCTTCTGAAAATCAAGACGTGCGTGTGGCACCAAGTAAAGAAAAGAACAGCAGTGGTTTGGTTTACGAATCAAATGCTGCCCTTGATTCACAAGTTATCTATGAAGGTTTCTCTAACTTCCAAGACTTCGTTCAAAATCCATCACAATACACTAATAAGAAGATTGCTGAAAATGCAAACCTCTTCAAATCATGGGGTATCACATCATTCGAATTTGCACCACAGTACGTTTCAAGTGATGACGGTAGCTTCCTTGACTCAGTAATCCAAAATGGTTACGCCTTTACAGACCGTTATGATATTGGTATGAGTAAGGACAACAAGTACGGTTCATTGGCTGACTTGAAAGCCGCTCTTAAATCACTCCACGCTGTAGGTATCTCAGCGATTGCTGACTGGGTTCCAGACCAAATCTACAACCTTCCAGGTGACGAAGTGGTTACTGCAACTCGTGTTAATAACTATGGTGAAACTAAAGATGGTGCAATCATCGATCATAGCCTCTACGCTGCTAAAACACGTACCTTTGGTAATGACTACCAAGGTAAATATGGTGGTGCCTTCCTTGATGAATTGAAACGTCTCTACCCACAAATCTTTGACCGTGTTCAAATCTCTACTGGTAAACGTATGACTACTGACGAGAAGATTACAAAGTGGTCTGCTAAATACATGAATGGTACTAACATTCTTGACCGTGGCTCAGAGTACGTACTTAAGAATGGCCTCAACGGTTACTACGGTACAAATGGCGGTAAGGTTAGCCTTCCAAAAGTAGTAGGAAGCAACCAATCAACAAATGGAGATAATCAAAATGGTGACGGCAGTGGTAAGTTTGAAAAACGTCTCTTCTCTGTAAGATACCGTTATAACAATGGCCAATATGCTAAGAATGCCTTCATCAAAGATAACGACGGAAATGTTTACTACTTTGATAACTCAGGTCGCATGGCAGTCGGAGAAAAGACTATCGATGGTAAACAATACTTCTTCCTCGCTAATGGTGTGCAATTGCGTGATGGTTATCGTCAAAACCGTAGAGGTCAAGTATTCTACTACGACCAAAACGGTGTCTTGAATGCAAATGGTAAACAAGATCCAAAACCAGATAACAATAACAATACATCAGGCCGTAACCAATTCGTACAAATTGGTAATAACGTTTGGGCATACTATGATGGTAATGGTAAACGTGTGACAGGTCACCAAAACATCAATGGTCAAGAACTCTTCTTCGACAACAATGGTGTCCAAGTTAAAGGGCGCACTGTTAACGAGAATGGTGCTATCCGTTACTATGATGCTAACTCAGGTGAGATGGCTCGTAACCGATTCGCAGAAATTGAACCAGGTGTTTGGGCTTACTTCAATAATGATGGTACGGCTGTAAAAGGTTCACAAAACATCAATGGTCAAGACCTCTACTTTGATCAAAATGGCCGTCAGGTCAAAGGTGCTTTGGCAAACGTAGATGGCAACCTTCGTTACTATGATGTAAACTCAGGTGAGCTTTACCGTAATCGATTCCACGAAATTGATGGTAGCTGGTATTACTTCGATGGTAATGGTAATGCTGTCAAAGGCATGGTTAATATCAATGGTCAAAACCTCCTCTTTGATAACAATGGTAAACAAATCAAAGGTCATTTGGTTCGCGTGAACGGTGTTGTTCGTTACTTTGATCCAAATTCAGGTGAAATGGCTGTCAACCGTTGGGTTGAAGTAAGTCCAGGATGGTGGGTTTACTTTGACGGTGAAGGCCGAGGTCAAATTTAATCGTTTCTAAACTGTATGAACCGAGACAGTAGTCTCGGTTTTTATGGCATGTTTGGATTTCGTTAAGGATTTGGTGATGACTGAAACTAGTGATTTTAAAACTATTTTGAGTTAGTCATAATAGTCTGACAGTGGTCGTTACATCTGCAATCCCTTGAATAAGTCCTCATGCAAAAAAAGTTATTAATTATTTACAACTTAATACGTGAAAGTTGAGAAACTAGGGAGTCTCATTAAATGGTTCCAATCTATTGATGAAGCATCAAAGTCATTCTATACTAAAAGCAATGCTAGTTAACTCTTAGCATTTCATAGTTGAGGGCCAGGCACAGACTTTTTCTGTGCCATTCTCTTAGGTTCTTTCCTTATAATCTAAGGTAAGGTTCTAGCCTTTCAAAGATGAGAAGTAGTTGTGATAGTTTATAGTGTATTTCTTAAGAGAGTATCTTTAGGGAGAAAAAACTCCATTAAAGACTCGTCATTTATCATATCGGTGTAGTCTCATTTTGATGCCACTTTCGTAAATTATTTGATAGATATTACACATTAAAACGCTATTTTTTCACTTAGGGGTTAAAATGATTAAAGTTCTTACACCTTACTTGTAAAAATTCGATTCTCGTATTATAGTATATATAAGAGATATCAAAAAATTTAATTTTTTTGATAAAAGCTTGTTAGCTTCTCTGAGGGAAAATGGAATCTTAATAGAAAAGATTTCGATGAGAACTTAGCAAGTATAGGATTTTATTTCTCATAAAAAGAAGAAAGGGGGAGTATTTTTGAGAGCCTATAGGGAAGATGCGACCGAAGCAGCAGCAAGAACTGCCGAAGAGCATGTCGCACACGGATCAGGGAACACTGATTTAGTTGATACTATAGATCTTTCTAAATTATTGACTAGCCCAAAACGTCACTCTGACCACCGTGCCCCCTCTCCATTAGATTTTGCTAGAGCTGACGAAGCTCTCTTTGATAGTCATGCCCAATCGGAAACCGTGAGGATTCCATCTAAGCAAGAGATTATTTTTCAAGGAGCGGATTCGCGAACTCCAGATTCTGAAGTCATGGAAAACCATGTCTTTACGGGAACTAGAGATAGGAAGACTGGTTTAATCGAATGGGACAAGGACAGTTATACCTATCCTAAGATACCGGTACCAGTTGTCCAGGGCTATTTCGCTGACCAAAAGGAAGCGGGTTTTAACGTTGTCACACCCTATGTGCCAACGGTAACGGAACATGTGACCTATAGGAAATTGGGACGCATTATCCCTGTGACAGAAGATGGGGAATATATTCCAGGTGCTTTGACTAAGCAGTATAACAATAATAAAAAAGATCCACGAAAGGCGGGTGAGACAGCAACACCAGCTGTTCAAGATTATATGACAGATATTAAAAGTGTAGTACCGAACAAACCAGGAGGGGATACTCCGGTTGTGTATCGTAAAATTTTCAAGAAAGCCAGCATCACTTATATTGATGAAACTACCGGTGCTTACCTGGTTAGTGACCAGTTGACCGGTGAATTGGGTGAAGCGATTGAATACGGAACAGCAACACGTATCAAGACTTTCAAGGACATGGGATATGAATTGATTCAGGACGAATTCCCTAAAGATGCCATTTTTGATGATAAGGATATTGATGATCAAGAGTGGTTTGTTCTCTTGCAACACGATGTTGCCAAGGTAGGGCCTGACAATGAACAAGTCCCAGATGCTCCAATCAATCCTAATAATCCAGATGGACCTAAGTGGCCATCTAAGTATGCTTACGAGAAAGAAGTAAGCTTCACAGTCTTTTACAAGAGTACAGATGGCAATGCGGATTTGCCGGATGCCGATGTGCAAAAGGCTTATTGGGTTCGTACCCTTACTTTTGACAAGGTCACAGGTGAGCTTGTTGATGAGACAGAATGGTCACCAAACAAGACCAAGTATTATGACATCTATGCACCAGTTGTTTTAGGCTATTTTGCAGATAGAGTAGAGGTTAAAGGTAGAGAGGTTACTGAAGATAACATCGAAGAAACCATTACCTATGTTCCACTTGGTAAGATCATTCCTATTGATGCGAATGGACGCTTGATTCCAAACGTTCCAACGCCAACCTTCAACAATGATGCCAATAACCCAACTAAGGTTAGTGAGACACTTGTTCCTCACATTCCGGGTTATCGTACAATGCAACAAAGTGTCATGCCTGAGAGCTTGACAGACGATATTCTTGTTGAGTACGCTCCAATCCTTGAAGATGTAACGCAACCAACCTTGCAAACGGTCTTCTTCAAAGGAGCTGGCGAAGCAACACCGTCTGTTAATATCCAGTCTGACTTCACCTTCACTGGTAAGTACAACCAAGCAGAAGGCACTTACACTTGGGATCAAGACAACCATACCTTTGCTAAGGTTAATGTCCCAGTTATCGAAGGTTACTATGCGGACAAGGCAGTTGCTGGTATGCAGATTGTTACACCTGATAAACCAGAAGCCACAGACAGTGTTGTCTATAAAGAACTTGGTAAGATTATCCCTGTTGATACCTTTGGTAATCCAATCGCGGATGCAGAACCAGTTCATTATGCAAATGATCCTCAAGATGCTACGCAAGTTATTGAAACACCAGCACCACAAGTTGCTGGCTACCAAGCTGAAAGTGAATTGGTATTGCCAATTGACCTCAGCATGGACCAAACCTTGGTTTACGAACCAATCTTGGATGATATCACACAAGATACGAAACAAACGGTTACCTTCCAAGGTGCAGGCTACAAAGATCCAGTTATCAACATTCAAGATAGCTTCAGCTTCCACGGTAAGTTTAACCAAGTGGAACAAACAAGCACTTGGGATCAAGAAAGCTTCACTTATGATGTTGTAGAAGTTCCAGTAGTTGAAGGCTTCTATGCAGATAAACGTCAAGCTGGTGGACTTGAAGTTCGCCCAGACCTTCCAGAAGTGGAAGATACAGTAACTTACACAGAGCTTGGTAAGATTATTCCAGTAGATGAGTATGGTACACCAATCGAAAATGCACCTACTCCAAGCTACAACAACGATCCTGAAGATCCAACCATGGCTATGGAAACAGTCGTTCCAGATGTTCTTGGTTACATTTCTGAAAAGGCCTTTATTACTCCAGAACACCCAGGTCAAGATACCAACGTGGTTTATGCTAAGGATGAGCAAAAAGCTATTATCCTTTACATGAATGAGCTTGATAAGTCAGAATTGACTCGTGATGTTGTCGTCGGAAGCTCAGGTGAGAAGATTGACTACTCTACTGATGAACAAATCGCAAACTTGCTCAAACAAGGTTATGAACTTGTCAACGATGGTTATGCAGAAGCCTTTGACCACACTTACAATGGTGACTCTGACTTTGACCAAGTCTTCGAAGTGGTTCTTCGTGAACGTTTGGTTCTTATCGACCCAGATATGCCAGCACCAGTTGCAGGTGAAGTCGTAGATCCAAATGATGTGAATAGCCCATTTTGGCCAAATAGCGTAGAAATGCTTGAAAACCGTGCCGATGTGACACGTACTATCCAGTATGTCTTCGAAGAAGGTGGTTTGGCTAGCGACGACTACGTTGAAGTTCTTGATTTCAAACGTTTGGCTAATGTTAACCTTGTGACAGGTGCTATTAATTATGAAGCATGGTCAAGTACTCAAGCTGGCTTCTCAGCTGTGCCTTCACCTGAGGTTGTCGGATTTACACCAGACCGTATGGAAGTCGCTGAAATGACAGAGGTTTCTGTGGAAACACCTGAAATCATGGAAGTGGTTACTTACCTCAAGGATGCTCAGAAAGCTACAGTCACTTATGTTGACGGTACAACTCGTAAGAAACTTGAAGTGGTCGACTTGCTTGGTAAATCAGGTGAAGTGATTGAATACTCAACAATCGAACGTATCAAGTACTATAGCGACCGTGGTTATACCCTTCTTGCTGATGGCTTCACAAACGGTGTCATCTTTGATGGTGATTCACATGTTGACCAAAACTTCATGGTTACCCTCCGTCATGGTACCGTTCAAGTAGGTCCAGATAACATCCAAGAAGCTGGTACACCAATCAACCCAGCAAATCCTGATGGTGCTAAATGGCCAGAACGTGAAAGCTATATTAAAGATGTAACCTTCACAGTTCTTTACACATCTAGCGATGGACAAGCAGAACTTCCTGCCAATAACATCCAAACTGCTCAATGGACACGTAGCTTGACTATTGATAAAGTTACAGGTGAAGAGCTTGGTTCAAGCTACTGGACTTCAAATAAAGGTCAGTTTGAAACAGTCATCACTCCTGAAGTAGAAGGCTATAGCGCTGATAAGGATAAGGTTGAAGGTAAGACAGTAGGTCAACGTAACCTTGAGGAAACCGTTGTTTATATCCCATTAACAGGCGATATTAACGGTAAACCTAAGGAAGACAAGGCAGACGATATCGTTGTTGAAGAAATCCAAGACCTAGAAGTTCTCGACCAAGTCGAAGAGCAAGTGGAATCTCATGATGGACCAGTTACTTATGGACCAGACGATGACTTTGAAGCACCTGTTTCAAGTCAAGCTGAGGGTAAAGGCTCTAAACACAAGATGCCAATTAATCTCTCAAATGAGGAAGAAGCAAGCAAAGGTAAGATTGAAGAAACCATCAATATCGCAGGCTTCACCGTATCGGTAACAGGTCTAGGACTTGGTCGCAACGGACGTAAAAAGAAAAATAAAAAAGATCACAAAGATCAAAAGGAAAAATAATATAAAGCCCTGAATGATTCAGGCATGCCCAGACAGAAAGAAAATCTCAAGTTGCTTTGTGCACTTGGGATTTTTTTGTGGTCTCACTTGTGGTAACATCACTTCTATACTACAATATAGGAAAACAATCATAAAAGGAGTATGCCATGCCAACTGAATATGAAAAGATGATTGCAGGTGACTTTTATAAACCTAGCGATCCTGAGTTACGTGCCCTAGCAGCCAGCTCAAGAGAAAAACAATGGGCCTTCAATGCTGAGCCTGACCGTCTCAAGAGGGCAGAGATTGTCAAATCTTGGTTTGGTTCGACTGGTGAAAATGTTGCCATGAATCCTCAGTTCGTTACGGATTACGGTGTTAATATCCATATCGGTGAAAATTTTTACTCTAACTGGAATTTGACCATGCTGGATATCTGTCCTATCACGATTGGTGACAATGCCATGATTGGCCCTAATTGTCAGTTTTTGACGCCCTTGCATCCGCTTGATCCAATCGAGCGTAATTCAGGCATTGAATATGGTGCTCCAATTACGATCGGTGATAATTTCTGGGCCGGTGGAGGCGTGATTATCCTTCCTGGCGTGACCTTAGGGGATAATGTAGTTGCTGGAGCAGGAGCTGTTGTGACTAAGTCCTTTGGTGACAATGTGATTCTAGGTGGAAATCCGGCGCGTGTGATTAAGGAAATTCCTGTAAAGAAAGACTAAATATAGCAACTCAAGGATTCTAGGTCCTTGAGTTTTCTATTTTTTGAAAGAATCTATTGACTTGAGCTAATAATTCTTCTATACTGCTAGTTAGCTAACAATATAGTTAAGGAGTCATTTTTTTGGACCATTTTGGACGCTTGTTAAAACAAGCCAATAATAATATGATGCGTCATTTTGACCAGTTTGCTAGGCAATATGATTTGACTGGAAATCAGATGGCTGTCATTGATTTTATAACCAATCATGCGGATCAAGAAGTCTTTCAACGGGACATTGAGCACGAATTTGAGATTCAGCGTTCGACAACGACAGTGCTCTTACAGCGAATGGAGAAGAAAGGCCTGATTGAACGCCACACATCTTCAAAAGATGCAAGGCAAAAGGCGGTTGTTCTCACGGATAAAGCTCTCAGTATCGCTTCTGCCTGTCAATCTTATCTTCGAAAAGAGGAAGAAGAGTTTGCCCAGCAATTTTCAGCTAAAGAGAGAGAAGTCTTTCTCAAGATTTTACAACACTACCGTAATATTTAAGTTTATTTAGGAGGAACAAATACTTATGTCAGACGAAAAAATCTCCACCAAGGTCCTGTGTGCCATCTTTGCGACAGGAATCCTTTCATTTTGTGGAGTAGCTGGTGAAACAGCTATGAACATCACCTTTCCTGTATTGATGAAGGCATTCTCAGTCAATACGTCAACCGTACAGTGGGTTACAACCATTTATCTCCTAGTGGTCGCTTGTGTGGTTCCCTTATCTGCCTATCTCAAGCGCTCGTTTAAGATGAAAACCATTTTTCTGGTCGCCAACCTCTTGTCTATTTTAGGTGTCCTCATCGACTTTATAGCCGCTAGTTTCAGCTTTGTTGTTTTGGGACGATTGGTTCAAGGGATGGGTGTTGGTTTTGCCCTACCTCTCATGTTTAACATCATTTTGGAGCAGGTGCCAAGTCGTAAGATTGGTCTCATGATGGGAGTTGGAACACTGATTACAGCCGTTGCTCCAGCCATTGGACCAACTGTTGGTGGTCTCTTGACAGCACACTTTGGTTGGCGTTCTATCTTCCTCGTCCAGTTTCCTATTCTCTTGGCTTCACTGATTGCGGGGCTTCGCTCGATTGAGCAAAAGAGTGAGGTGCAACGTGAATCTTTAGATATCCTCAGTCTACTGGCTACCATCTTTCTTTTCTTGGGTTTGATTTTAGGTCTTCATGGGGTTGTTGATCATGCTTTCTTTAGTTTCTCAGTTCTTGGTTGGCTTTTGATTGGTATCTTAGGTCTTGTCGTTTTGATTTGGCGTTCAACAACATTGGACAACCCTATTATCAACCTCTCTATTTTGAAAAATCGTAAACTGACAGGTCATATCATCGCTTTCTTCTCTTTCCAATTGGGATCCCTTGCGATGAGTTTTCTCTTGCCAAACTATGTGCAATTGGTTAACCACTCGAATACAACTTCTGCAGCTTTAATGTTGCTTCCAGGTGCTATTATTGGTGCAGGATTCGCTCCATTCTCAGGTATCATTTTAGATAAGATGGGAGCTCGTAAACCGATTCTGATTGGAGCAATCCTTATCGTACTCGCTCAGTTGTTATTTAGCTTGTTTGGTCTCTCTCTTTCCAATACGTTGATCCTCGTTTTTTACATGATTTTCATGACGGGGCTTGGCGTTTCCTTTGGTAATGTCATGACCAATGGGCAGAAACAACTGTCGCTAGATCAACGTGCTGATGCCAATGCCATCTTTAACACGCTCCAACAATTTGCAGGAGCAGTGGGAACAACCCTAGCATCTCTAATTGTTGCTATGAGTCAAGCTAATCACAAGGTTGACTTTGCACAAGCAACGGCTCAAGGTAGTCGAAATGGCTTTATGGTCTTATTTGCTCTAGCCATTTTCCAACTCCTTGTCTTAGTTAGCGTTGTCAAAAAGAACGATTAATAACATGTTTAAAGCAAAGGAAACATGCTTTCCCTTGCTTTTTCTTTCCTTAAATGAAATACTAATCTTACTGCAAATTTTAGTGTTACTTTAAGGTTTATGACTTATAATAACTTTAAAGAATTAACCAGTCTTCGATGAAGATGTTAGAAGGAAGGGAAGGCCTATGTCTTTACTTAAGAAAATTCATCCTGAGCAGCCGCTCAAGGAACTGAGATGGTTTGATATCGCTATTGTTACGCTGATTATGTTCGGTCAGTTTATTGTTCGTTCGACACAAATGTATTTGGCCAGTTTGTCTCCAAGCCTTTCTACAGCAATCAGTGAGACAGCAACAAATACAGCCAGTGAAGGAGCAGCTTACTCTAGCAATTTCACCTTGCAGATTATCCTCCTAGCCTTAGCGATTATTTATCTCTGGATACGCCATTTTGACTTTAAACAATTACCTATACGTCTAAAGTGGTCTGTTCTCTTTTGGGTACCCTTTATTTTCGCTATCATGGGCTTATTTGCTGATATGGTAAGTACTTTGTCAGGACAATATAATTATTTTAGCCCTCAGGTTCTAGCCTTTATTAGCCCTATGGCTGTGATTAACAAGTTCATGGCCTTATCGCCTATGGCAATTGCTTATGGATTGCTTAACGGTTTCTACGAGGAATTTTTCTTCCTAGGACTCTTGACCTCGGTTAAGGACAAGTATAAGTGGTTGGTCTTGCTCTTTTCAACCATTGTTCGTGTGTCTTTCCATACCTATCAGGGCATGCTATGGGCTCTGGTTATCGGTGTGGCCTTTGGTCTCCTCTATTATTTCCTTTATAAGTACAAGGTTAAAAACTTGCTTCCATTTTTCCTCGTTCATGCCTTAGCAGATATGTTTGGCTCGAGCTTAATTTATCTCTTGGTAAACTGGAATTATTAGTCAAACAACTCCCTTCGTTTAAGTACGAGGGGAGTTTTTGTACTCAATTAACCCAAGAAAAACTCTAAACGACTAGCTGATTGTAATGATTATTAATTAGGGATTGATTTGATTTTTATTAAAAATATGAGATAATAGATTTGGACTAATTTTTAAACAGCAATTTTAGAGGGAGACAATGATGTCAAAACGACTATTTTCGGATGAGCTGAATGCCCCCAAACCCCTTAAAGAGCTTTTCTGGGAAAATGCAGAAAAAGCTCGAATGGGGGAATTTTGGAAAGACAAAAAGAGTTACAGAGAGCTCTCAGAAGCCACGGGGATTCCGTCAGGAAGCCTTCGGATGCTCTTTATGAACAAGCCTAAGGGAAATATCCCAAAGATTGTAACTATTACTAACGGTCTGGCCAAGGTGACTGAAAAAAACATTACACTTGGGAAGCTCTTAGCTCGAGACAATCAGCATGAGGTTTTTGAGTTTCCAAGAGATCCTGATCAGGTCACCCAAAACTTGTGGCACAACATTCGCAAGAAGCTGGAAATCACGGAAGATATGGATGAGGGGGAAGTCAGAGAACGTATGACAGCCTTTGTAGTCTCATCTGGTATGGCTCAAACCAACTATAACCTAATCAATCAAAGAGGAACGGTTTCGCTTGATACTTTGGAAAAATTTTCAAAAAGACTTAGAGTTGAGCCTTATGAATTGTTGGCTACCATCAGACGAAGGGAGATTATTGATAGGGATGACTTCCCTGTTCCTAAGGAAAATGTTAGCGACTCCCACATTGATATTGGCAAGCTCAATACTTTTATTAAGCTACAACCTTACTCGCCCAACGGTCAAGAGGTAGCCTCTGCAGGCTTAAGCCCACAGAATCTTTATCATTATTATTCAAAAGGAACTATCGGAGATATGCCCATAAAAACGGCCTATAAGTTTAAAAGACTTGTGGATATCTATGAAGCAGAATATGGTCCCCTTGAACCTTCAAGTCGAGTTTTAGATGTCAAGGAACTGGAAAGATTCCTTTATAGTGGAATGATTACTGGTTATGCCATTGCTAAGACAGGGTTGATGAATGCGACCAATGGAAATCTCTATATCAAGGGCAAACGTCCTATCGAATCCATGCAACTGGATCGTGCCTTCGGTCTCTATAAACACCTAAAAAGACTGAAAAAGGACCAATAAATTCTTTACCTAACAAAAAGCCAAAATCAGAATGCTGATTTTGGCTTTTTGTTTGTTTTTTTATCTGTAAGACTAGTAAGAATAATTTTAGTCAATTTTCGGACTTATTTTACAATTGTTTCGCACGTCCATTTTCATCAAAGTGATAAGTCACACCATTGATGGTACGTGTTTGGTTGGTTACGAGCTCACCAGAGTTTTCATCGTAATAACGAGTACCCTTGTAGTCTGTAACGAAATTGCCTTTAATTTGCTTACCTTGATAATCAAAGTAGAGGTGTTGACCATTGATGACTTGATCAAAGATAAGAGCCTTTCCATCGTTACCGAAGTAGTACCAATTGCCCTTCCAATTGAAGAATTGATTGGTTACAGCAGCCCCAGTCTCAGCGTCGAAGTAGTAGACAGGATTGTCATAGGGTGAACGGTTATAGTTGAAGAAACTATAAGGTTTCACCAGCTCTCCTTTAACTTGTTCGCCCATTCGGTATTTTGTTGCGACGGGATTACTGAAATAGTAGAGATTACCATCTATTTTGGCAAGTCCTAATACTTTATTTCCTTCATCATCTAGGTAGTACCAGTTACGTCCAGATTTAACAAAACCTCTTTGTCGTACAGCAGCCCCAGTCTCACTATCATAGTATGGTTCGTAACCGTAAGGTCCGAATTCTCCTCTTAAAACTTCCCCATATCCTGTAATAAAATAATCCTTACCGTCAATTTTTTTATAACCAGAACTTATCTTATTATCATCGTCAAGATAGTATAATTTACCACCAGCCTTTATAAATTGCTTACGAGGGGCTTCGTGACGAGCACCAGAGTCTTTATCGTAGTAGTAGCCTTCTGCGATTGCGTCTTTAGCTTGTACTCCATAAGAGTCAAAGTAAACGTGCACCCCATCAATGGTTTGTTCACCTTTAAGGATATTCCCCTCCGCATTAGCGTAGTACCAGTTTCCATTGTGGTTAAAGTATTGACCTTTTACAAGAGCTCCAGAATTTTTATCATAAAACTTACTAGGTCTTTTATATGTATTGTGATTTTTTTCAGAAATCAATTGCCCTCTAGAATCAACAAATCCTCCCTTGGTCTGGATACCGCTATAAGGATCAAAGTTGACTTGAACCCCATCGATGGTTTGTTCGCCCTTGAGAATTTTACCCTCAGCATTGACGTAGTACCAATTATCATTAACTTGGACATAGCGTTTTGTTCCCAAATCTACTTTAGCACCAGAATTTTTGTCGTAATAGTAACCATCATTACCAAAGACACCTTTAGCTTGCTTACCAGAGTCGTTGAAGAAGACTTGAATCCCATCAACAGTTTGTGGCCCCTCAAGTCGCTTACCCTGAGCATCAACATAATACCAATCATTATCAACTTGAACATAACTATTAGTTACGAGAGCACCAGTAGTACTGTTATAATATTTTTTGTTACTTGCGAAATTTCCCTTAACCTGAGCGCCAGTTTTTTCGTCAAAGAAGTATTCAATGTTGTCGATGACGGTCGCTCCTTTAATAGCTTTACTATCTGCTCCAATAAAGTAGTTTTTGTCTTTAACTGTTACGAAACGATTAGTAACTAAATTTCCAGAGTCTTTATCGTGAAATTGATTTTTATAGTCAAAATTTCCTTTAACCTGTTTACCTCCATATTCAAAATAAACGTGAGCTCCATCAATAATGTGTTCACCGGTTAAAATTTTTCCATCGTTACCGACATAGTACCAATTGTCTCTGATTTGAACATAACGATTGGCACCAAGATCAACACGATTACCGTCCTGATCGTAAAAGTAACCATCATCGCCAAAATTATCGAAAACTTGGCATCCCTCGTATTTATCAAAGTAGACTTGTTTACCATCAATTGTTTGAGGACCAGTTAACCGAACTCCTTGGTCGTTAACATAATAACGTTCATTTCTATGTCTGTAGGGGTTGTAGGCAATGATATATTGGTTAGTAGCTAGAGCACCAGAATCTTTATCATAATAGCGTTCATTATTGTCAGTACTATCTTTAACAAAATAGCCTTTAACTTGAACACCTCCTCGGTCGAAGTAAACCTTAACGCCATCGATGGTTTGTGGTCCCTTTAAAATAGCACCATCATTTCCAGCATAGTACCATTCCCCGTTTAATTCGAAATAGCGGTTTGTCCCAAAATCAACTTGTTTACCGTTTTCGTCGTAATAACGGTTATCAGAAGCAAATCTACCCTTAACTTGTTCACCATACTGATTAAAATAATGCCATACCCCATTAATTTCCTTGGGTCCGATTACTTTATTTCCATTTTCATCTAGGTAATAGGTGCTACTGTAACTATCAACGAATTTATTAGTAACAAGAGCACCAGAATCTTTGTCATAATAGTGACCGTCCCAGGTAAATTCTCCTTTAACCTGAACACCACCTTGGTCGAAGTAAACCTTAACGCCATCAACAGTTTGTGGTCCAGTCAGGTCTTTACCGCTAGCATCTTTGTAATGCCAATAGCCGTATTCGTCTCTATAGTATTGACCACCTGTGATATTAGTTTCACTGTTCGAAGTTTCGTTAACTGAAGCTGTCTCACTGGCAGCTCGGTCTGTAGATACAGCTTCGCGTGTTTGGCCAGAGGCTGATTCTGAAGGAGCTTGGCTTTCACTTACAGTTGTTGAAGCTGTTTCACTGGTAGTTTCAGAGCTTGCAACAGAAGTTGTGGCTTGTTCTGAGTCATTTGTAGTGCTTTCAGTGCTAGCAACTTTTTCAGTAGTAGCAGGAGCTTCAACAACCTTAGTTTCTACGAGGTCTGCTGTGGTTTCTACATTGGCAGTGGTAGCAGCAGTCACATCAAGGTTTGATGCGTTGTCAGCTTTAGCTTCTTCAGCGAAGGCAGGCTTTGCGATGAAGGCAAAACCTGCAAGAGCAGTTGCACATGAGAATGCAAT
>NZ_KV832530.1:23037-25564 GCF_001837455.1 Streptococcus sp. HMSC068F04 | reverse complement strand
AGAGCAGTTGCACATGAGAATGCAATCAGATGTTTTTTGGACTTAGATCCAGTAAAAGTAGAATGTACTTTCATAATTTTTCCTCCATTTCCTAAGTCCTATTATAGCGCTATTTTAGAGACTTTCAAGAAAATATAAGAAATTTAGATAAAAATAAGAAAACGATTACATTCCAAAGTGACTAACAAGGTAAAATTCACAATTTTAGCAGTCATAAGAGTTTAAAAAAATCCAGGACTTGAGTCCTGGATTAGGAGATTATGAAAAAGAAAAGTTTTAGGATGATTATAGTATATAGAGGAGATCCTAAAGTTTTCTTAAAGTAAGGGATGTCTTAAACTTTAGTCGCATTACCATTTTCATCAAAATGATAAGTTACACCTTTGATAGTACGTGTTTGGTTGGTGACTAGTTCACCAGAGTTTTCATCGTAGTAGTGACCATCTGGTGCAAAAGCGCCTTTAACTTGTCTACCATGATTTGTATCGAAGTAAAGTTTTTGCCCATTAATTTGAACGGCACCGGTAGCTGCTGTACCATCGCCGTAGAAATAGTGCCAAGCTCCTTCCGTAAAGACAAAGCGGTTTTTGGCAGCCTTACCAAATTGATCGAAGTAGTAGATCTTACCATCAATGTAATTAATGCTGTCTTGCCACATGTCACCTAGTTGGGTGTATTTATAGGCACCTCCTTGACGGAAGTAATATAAGTCACCATTGATTTCATGAAGTCCAAGGACTTTTTCACCTTTCTCGTCAAGATAGTAAGTTAAGCCTCTGTTATCTTTGACAAACCCAGCTTTGGTTACTTTGCGACCATTATCTTTATCGTAGTAGTACTCAGGCATATATACGCCATCTCGACCAAAATCACCTTTGGCTTGTACCCCTCGATAGTTGAAGAAGACATCTTGTCCATCGATATTTCGAGGTCCCTTGACTGGTTTACCATCTTTACCTACATAAAACCAATTACCCATGAAGTCAATATAACGATTGGTTACAAGGTTTCCTGAATTAACATCGTAGAATGCGTATAAATCACCGTAAGAATTACCATAAGCCCCTTTGACCTGTTGACCGTTGTCACGGAAGAACACTTTTTGTCCATTGATAATTTGAGCTCCAGTAAGGTTGTCTCCATTTGCGTTTTTATAATACCAGTTTCCGTTATCATCACTATAATAACCATTTGGGTTAGGAGCATCCGTACCGACACCATTTTCATCAAATCGATAGGTCATACCATTAATTGTTAGAGTGGTGTTAGTGACGCGTGCTCCAGAATTAGGATCATAGTAGCGAAGAATACCATTGTCGAGAACAAGCTCTCCTTTAGCCTGACGACCATTGGCATAGAGGTAAACGATTTGACCATCTATATTGGCTTCACCATTCTGAGGACGAATAGCATTTCCATCTTCACCATAGTAGTACCAGCCATCATTTTCTTGGACATAGCGGTTTTTAACGGCTTGACCAGTAACTGAGTCAAAATAATAGCGACGTGTAATATTAATAGGAGTACCATAACCGTAAGAACGTGGTGAATTTTGACCTTCTTCTAGTAAAATACTGATTCCCTTTTGTAGGACGCCGGTATCAACAGGAGAGGCAGCTTCACGTGCTTTGAAATAGTAGATGTTACCATCAATTTCACGTATTCCTGTAAATTTAGAACCATCGTTCTTGATGTAGAAAGTTTGGCCTTTTTTATTCTGAACTAGACCTTCTTTTCGGACCCTTGCACCAGAGTTAGGGTCGTAATAGAAGCTTTGATCTGGATAACTATAAGATTCTCCACTAAAGTCAGCTTTGATTTGAATACCATCATTATTAAAATAAACTTCTTGACCATTGATAGTTTGTTCGCCTGTTAGTGGTCGTCCAGTAGCATCTAAATAATACCAATTGCCCTTGTATTCTAGGTAACGATTGGTTTGAAGTTGACCAGAATTATCATCGAAATAACGACGTAGATCACCAGACCAATAGAAATCTGGCCCTTTAATTTGTTTACCATCTTCGCGGAAAGAGACACGTACACCATCAATGGTTTGGTCTCCAGTAAGGTTTTTACCGCTGGCATCTTTATAGTACCAGTTGCCTTGGTCATCACTATAGTACTGACCACCAGTGACGTTTGTTTCATTAGGTACTGAAGCAGTTTCACTGGCAGCTCGGTCTGTAGTTACAGCTTCTCGTGTTTGGCCTGTGGCCGATTTTGCAGGTGCTTGGCTTTCGCTTGCAGTTGTTAAAGCTGTTTCACTGGTAGTTTCAGAGCTTGCAGCAGAAGTTGTAGCTTGTTCTGAAACATTTGTGGTACTTTCAGTGCTAGCCACATTTTCAGTAGTAACAGGTGCTTCGACAACCTTTGTTTCGACGAGGTCTGCTGTAGTTTCTACATTCGCAGTGGTAGCAGCAGTCACATCAAGGTTTGATGAGTTGTCAGCTTTAGCTTCCTCAGCGAAGGCAGGCTTTGCGATAAAGGCAAAACTTGCAAGAGCAGTTGCACATGAGAATGCAAT